>JBOHSQ010000190.1:0-15525 GCA_050733295.1 Gemmatimonadales bacterium | reverse complement strand
CCGACGCCTTCGACGCGATGACCACCAACCGGGCCTACCGCGCGGGCTGCACGCCGAGGGAGGCGATCGACGAGCTGCGCCGTAGCTCGGGCACGCAGTTCGACGGGGAGGTGGTCGAAGCGTTCCGGCTGGCCTTCCCCGATCCGCACGCGTTGCCCCTGCCCCTCGTGACAGCCTGACACGCGTCATGTCCGACACCTTGATGGTCAGCGTCTCCGGGATGCGGGGGCTGGTGGGGAAAGACCTGACCCCTGAATTGGTCTCCAGGTATGCAGCGGCGCTTGGTGCCTGGGCAGGGACGGGCGGGACGGGCAAGACGGGCGGAGACGGGCTGGGACGGGCGCGGGTGGTGCTGGGGCGGGATGCGCGGACCAGCGGGGAGATGTTCGCGCGGGCGGCGACGGCGGGGCTGCAGTCGGTGGGGGTCGAGGTGATCGACGTGGGCCTGGCCCCGACGCCGACGGTGCAGATGACGGTCGAGTACCACCACGCGGGCGCCGGGCTCATCCTCACGGCGAGCCACAACCCGATCGAGTGGAACGCGCTCAAGTTCGTGGGCCCGGACGGGATCTTCCTCGACGCCGACGCGGGCGCCCTGGTGCGGGCGATGGCCGAGGCTCCGTCGGGTCCGCCGCGGGCGGGCTGGGATCGGATCGGCCAGGTGCGGCAGGATCGCGACGCCATCTCCCGACACCTGGACCTGATCCTCGACCTGCCCGAGGTGGACGCCCAGGCGATCCAGTCGAGGCGGTTCACGGTGGCCCTCGACTGCGTGCGGGGCGCGGGCGGCACGACGATGCCGCTCCTGCTCGAGCGGCTGGGGTGCGAGGTGGCCGCGATCAACCTGGAGACCGACGGGCTCTTCCCGCGGCCGCCGGAGCCGCTGCCGGAAAACCTGGGCGGGCTGGGGCGTCTCGTCCGGGAGAGCGGGGCCGCGGTGGGGATCGCGGTGGATCCCGACGTGGACCGGCTGGCGATCGTGGACGATCAGGGGGAGGCGATCGGGGAGGATTACACGCTGGCCTTTGCGGTGAGGGCGGTGTTGGGAGAGCGACGGCAGGATGGCTGGATGGCTGGCCCGCCCGGCCCCGCCAGCCACCCGGCCATCGAGCCATCCAGCCAACCGGTCGTGGTTGCCAACCTCTCCACTTCCCTGGTGGTGGAGGACGCGGCGCGGGCGGTCGGGGCGAGGTACCTGCGGGCCCCGGTGGGGGAGGCCAACGTGGCCCGGATGATGCGGGACGAGGGGGCGGTCGTCGGGGGGGAGGGGAACGGCGGAGTGATCCTTCCCGCGTTACACATTGGCCGGGATGCACCTCTGGCGGCCGCCCTCCTGCTCACCCTGATGGCCCGGACGGGCCGGGGGGTGTCGGAGCTGGTGCAGGGTGCGCCGCAGTATCGCATCGTGAAGGCGAAGGCGCCGCGGAGCGACCTCCACCAGGCGTACGCGGCACTCAAGACGAAGCATCGCGACGCGGATGCGGACGAGCGGGACGGCCTCCGGCTGGGCTGGCGGGACCGGTGGCTGCACCTGCGGCCCTCGGGGACGGAACCGATCGTGCGGCTGATCGCGGAAGCGCCGACGGCGGCGGAGGCAGAGGCACTGATCTCGGAGACGCGCGCGCTGCTCGGCGCGCGCTGAGGGAGCCCCCAGATGTGCGGCATCATCGGTTACGTCGGCCCGCGCCCCGCGGCGCAGCTACTGCTCGACGGGCTGAAGCGGATGGAGTACCGGGGTTACGACTCCGCCGGGCTGGCGGTGGTGAACGGCCACGGGCTGGTGATCGAGAAGGCGGCGGGGAAGCTGGGGCAGCTGGAGGAGAAGGTGAAGCACCGGCTGCCCGAGGGGACGCTAGGCATCGGGCACACCCGTTGGGCCACGCACGGCGCGCCCACCACCGGCAACGCGCACCCGCACACCGACCAGAACGGCCGGATCGCCCTCATCCACAACGGCATCATCGAGAACGCGGGCGCGATCCGCACGCTGCTGCAGAAGCGGGGGCACAGCTTCCGCTCCGAGACCGACACCGAGGTGCTGGCGCACCTGATCGGCACGCTCTACCAGGGTGACCTGGAGGAGGCGGTGGCGGCCGCGCTGCGGGAGGTGGACGGCGCGTACGGGATCGCGGTGGTGTCGGCAGACGAGCCGGACGTGATCGTGGCGGCGCGGAAGGGCTCGCCGCTGATCGTGGGGGTGGGCGACGGGGAGTTCTTCGTCGCCTCCGACGCCGCGGCCCTGCTCGAGCACACCCGCTCGGTGATCTACCTCGACGACGGCGAGCTGGTGGTGCTCAACCGGAACGGGTACCGGGTGCGGGACCTGCAGGTGCGCAAGATCAGCAAGGCGGTGGACCAGATCGAGTGGGACCTGGAGACCATCGAGCGGGGCGGGTTCGAGCACTTCATGCTGAAGGAGATCTTCGAGCAGCCGGAGAGCCTGGCGAACACGCTGCGCGGCCACCTGCTGGACGAGGAGGGCACGGCGCGGGTCCGGGGCATCAACCTCTCCGACGAGGAGCTGGCGGGCTTCGACCGGATCGTGATCACCGCGTGCGGGACCTCGTGGCACTCGGCGCTGATCGGCGAATACATGCTGGAGGAGCTGGCGCGGATCCCGGTCGAGGTGGAGTACGCGTCGGAGTTCCGCTACCGGAACCCGGTGGTGGACAAGCGGACGCTGGTGATCGGGATCAGCCAGTCGGGCGAGACGGCGGACACCCTGGCGGCCATCCGCGAGGCGAAGCAGCGAGGGGCACGGACGATCGGGCTGGTGAACGTGGTGGGCAGCACCATTGCGCGGGAAGTGCACGGCGGCATCTACCTGCACGCGGGGCCCGAGGTCGGCGTCGCGAGCACCAAGGCGTTCACCAGCCAGGTGGCGGCGCTGGCGCTGATCACGCTCCGGCTCGCGCGGCAGCGGTCGATGAGCATCCTGCAGGGGCGCCAATTCATCCAGGCGCTCCGGAAGCTGCCGGACCAGATCCAGCAGATCCTGGACAAGGCCGACGAGGTGAAGGCGCTGGCGGCGCGGTTTGCCGGGGCGACCAACGCGCTCTACCTGGGGCGCGGAGTGAACTTCCCGGTGGCGCTCGAGGGGGCGCTCAAGCTCAAGGAGATCTCGTACATCCACGCGGAGGGGTACCCGGCGGCCGAGATGAAGCACGGACCGATCGCGCTGATCGACGAGAACATGCCGGTAGTGTTCCTCGCGCCGCGCGACGGCGTGCACGGGAAGATCGTGTCGAACGTGGAGGAAGTGAGGGCGCGGGGCGGACAGGTCATCGCGATCACCTCGGACGGGGACCAGGAGATCAGCCGACTCGCGGCGGCGACCTTCACGATCCCGGAGACGCTGGACCTGCTCACGCCGATCCTGACGGTGATCCCGCTGCAGCTGTTCTCGTACTACGTGGCGGTCGGGCGGGGGTGCAACGTGGACCAGCCCCGTAACCTCGCGAAGTCAGTGACGGTGGAGTGAGGGGTGAACGGGGGGTCGGCGGCCCTCGGGGCGTGAGGGTGGGTTCGGGGCCTCGGTGAACGGGGGTAGTCGAAGGGGCGGCGAGGATGGCCGCCCTTTTTTCCTGGGTGCCGAGGATGCTCAACTTCCCGGCGTAGTCCGTGGCTGGCGGGGACGGCCGGCCCAGGCCGAAATCCAGGGCCGGGCGGTCACGCGGCTTATTGCACCGAAGCGGGAGCGCCGGCGCTTGACGCGTGCGACGCGATCAACTAGTGTGGCTGCACATCCCCCCTGTCGCTTCGGCGCAGGGTGCGAGGCCGCCGCGAGGCGGCCTTTGCTTTTTCGGGGATATGGTGCGCACGATCGTCTACGTGGATGCGTTCAACCTGTACTACGGATGCCTTAAGGGGACCCCTTGGCGTTGGCTCAATCTCGAGGTGCTGATTCGGCATCTGCTCTCTCCCTCCAACCGGATCGAGCGGATCAAGTATTACACGGCCCACGTGGGTGCCCGGCCCGATGACCCCGGCCAGGCCTCCCGGCAGCAGCGCTATCTTCGTGCGCTGCGTACGCTGCCGCTCGTCGAGATTCACCTGGGGCGCTACTTGAGCCACGAAGTGACAATGCCGCTCGCCTACCCGCCTCCGAACGGCTCCCGGTTCGCGAAGGTCATCCGGACGGAGGAGAAGGGTTCGGACGTGAACCTCGCGACCCACCTGGTCGCGGACGGTTACGAAAACCACTACGACGCGGCCGTGATCGTCTCCAACGATTCCGACCTGCTGGAGCCGGTCCGCGTCGTCCGGCAGCGACTGGGCAAGGTGGTCGGCGTGCTCAACCCGCAGCGGCATCCCGCGTTCGTCCTCGCCCGGGCCGCAACCTTCTTCAAGCAGATCAGGCCCTCGGCGGTCCGGGGGAGCCAGTTCCCGGCCAAGTTGCGTGATGCCGCCGGTGAGTTCACGAAGCCGGCAGCGTGGTAGGCACCTGTCGCCTGTTCCGAGAGACCACCGAGGGAGTCGACCACGTGCTTGGCATCAAGGCTTCGGATCTCGCGCCCATCCGGGCGGTTGCTGACATCGTCCACGCCGGGGATGACCGCCAGCGACCGGGTGCCTGGGGTATGCTCTACCTGGTCTGCGGAGCGCTCGCGGGGTGGGGGCCGAGCTGGAAGGCCACGATCGGGGCTTCCTTCGGTGACTCCCTGCCAGCGGCATTCCAGGAGTACCTGAACGAGATGAAGGGCGTCCACACAGGGCGTGATGTTGCCTACAAGTTCAGTGAGCTGATCCTGGTCTGGCTTTCCGATCGCACAATTCGTGGAGTCGCCGCCAGCCGTCTGAACACGCTCCTGGCCTCACGCCCAAGTCAGCCGGACTCCGGGGTGAACTCCGCAATGATCGAGTACGTCACTCTGGCGGTAGCTTTGAACAGCTTTTCGGTACCAATGGAGGGCGAGCCTGGCATCATTCGGCATTGGGCCAACGGACACCCCGACGGCTGGGAGACCCTCTTCTTCGGAGCGGGGCTCATCCTCGGTTCGAATGCCCGGTTCCCCGTGCTGGCGCTTCGCACTGCGTTCCTGGGGATGACGCCTCCCGGCACCGTGGACTTCGCGGGTCTCCTGAGAACCTACGAAGCGGACGGTCGCCGCTGAGAGGCGAAGGGATGGTACCTCGCGTGAGACGTGAGAGGTGAGATGTGAGGGGTGAACGGGGGGTCGGCGGCCATCGGGGCGCGAGGGTGGGTTCGGGGCCTCGGTGAACGGGGGTAGTCGAAGGGGCGGCGAGGATGGCCGCCCTTTTCGCGTTGGCGGGGGCGCGCGGAGCGGTACGGCCCCTTACCTTCGCGGTACTGTTTGCCGTGGAGGTACGATGCGTCCGTTGGCGATCGTCGGGGTGCTCCTGCTGATCCTCGGAGGACTGATCCTCAGCGGGACACTGTCGCGCAAGAGTTCGGAGACGGTGTTCGAGATGGGCGGGGTGAAGGCCGAGGTGAGGGAGAGCAGGCCATTCCCGCGGTGGACGGGGGTGGTGGCGCTGGTGGCGGGGGTGGGGTTGATCGCCATGGGGGCGGGACGGAGGGCGTAGGGGCGGGCGAACTCGCCGCCCCGCTCCGACCTTCGCCGAGTCCGAGGGGTTCGAATGCTGCGCGCGAATCGTTCGACGCCCCGTCATTGAGTACGCCGGAATCCATTCCTGGCCATTCCTGCAAGAATAGCACGCGCCTCTGGGGTTTGTACCGCTTCCGCCGCGTAAAGGCGCTGCAGTGCGGCGCGCGCCTCCTCGCCCTGCAGCAGCAGGGACATCAGTGCCTTCTGTGCCGCGAAGTCGTCGCGCTCCTCCGCGGCGGCACGCTCGAGGAACGCAACCGCCTCGGCCCGGTCGGTGATGAGGTGGCCCAGCGCACCCAGGACGCTGCTGCGAACGTGGGGATCCTCGGAGTTTCGATAGATCCGAACCAGCCGGGGCAAGACTCGGGGGAGGGGACGAGGAGCGCTGCGTGTAGCGGGCGTGGCCAGGCGAATTGCCGACTCGGCGCGAAGGCCCGACGGTGCTCCCCTGAGGGCGAAACGCTCGAGGCCCAGGAGGAGCGCCTCCACGTCGGCAGGGGGATACTGCTCTGGGTAAAGTAGCATGCTGGTGATGTCCAAGCTCGCGCTGCTGGGCCTTCCCGGCGTCCCCCACTCGCGCTTGAATTGTGCCAGAAGCTCTTCAGGCGTCCGGGTTACATGGTATCCTGGTTGCGCCGCCAAGGGCGAGGCTGAGAGCCAGATGCCGAGGCACGCGACGCCGACCACCGAAGCGCGAAGAATCGTGCGCATACTCACCTCAATACCCGCTGGTCAAGGGTTTGCGCACCCATTGCAGGGCGCCGTTCGACCCGACCTCCCAGACGTACATCTGGGTGGCATACTGCGCCGGGTCGTAGTTGCCCTGCGGGCCACCGTTGATGGGGTTGCCGTCTCTCGCCTTTCGGGTGATGTCGTCCGCGATCTGTCGCACCCGGCCGAGAACATCCATAACCAGCGTTGCAGAATCCGGGTGAACCAGATACTCGATGGCGCTATACGGATCGTTCGGGGGCTCGCCGGCGGCAGCCTGGCCGAGGGTCTCGTGCCCAACGCCGCCCTGGTACCCGAACCCCTCATGTCCCCAGATCGCCGGGATGAAGATTGTCATGTCCGTTCCCGGGAGGCCGGGCACGGCGCAGTACTGATTCATCTGGTTCATGTTGGCGTTGGCTGCCGCGGCGGTCGGCTTAACACCGAGTGCCTTCTTGCAGGCCTTAGTGAGGAGCGCCCCGGGCACCGGGTGCTTCCGAGGGGACGTGGCCAGCATGCCCGGGTGGACGTTGGCGACCCGCCGCATGTCGTAGCGAGTGGCCGCCACGTACCAGTACCCCTTGTTCATTCCGCTGGTGATTCTGGCCGTGGAGAATCCTGAATCGGGCTGGCTGTCCGGATCCGGCTGCAGTCGCGACCTCTGCTCGGCTGTGCACAACGAGTCAGTCGCATATTTCTCGGGGCAGTTCCGGCCGAAGGCCGCGGAGAGGCTGGTGAGTTCCTCGTCGGCGACAGTGAGCTCGGGGCCTGGCCGCCAGTTCCAGTTCTCCCGCCAGCGTGAGGGGCGGCCAGTCACCGAGAACCGCTTCCGGTACGAACGCGCGCCGGCGCCGTCGGTGACGTGCGCCCTCACGGTCCCACCGATCGCGCCGATGCCGCTCCAGACCTTGCTGCTGCTCGCCTCCTGGACAGGGGGGAGGGAGCTGTCGGGCGTGAACTCCCAGCTCGTGACGGCGATGGTGGGCGAGGTGACCTCGCAGGTCACCACCTGCCCCCGCTGCACGGACGGGGTGCAGGTCAACGGCATGCGGGTGATGCGCAGGTCATCGACCACGAGGGCGCCGTCGAACCAGAGCCATTGGATGAGGTCACCGGCGGCCGAGAGCCTGACGTGGGTCCAGGTGTCCCAGGGCGGCGTGGACCGGGGAACATTCGAATGCAGGGTTTCCGAATCGTAGATCCAGTAAGACAGAGTCCCGGGGATGCGCGCCATGGCGCGGACTCGCATCGAGTCGGCGTCCACGATCTGACCCCCCCACAGAGCTCGCTGCTGACGCAGCCGACTGTAATGAAACTCGACCGAACTCACGGGTGGGTCGAACTCGATCATCTGCTGGTGGTAGGCCCCGGCCGCGACCGCCGAAGGGGACGGCATGGCGGCGAATTGCGGGCCGATGCGGACCTGGAAGGCGCTAGTGCCCTGCGGCGTATCCACCCCGATCGGGTCGGCCATGTCGATCCCCCATGATACGAGGTTGGGGTAGCAGAGGTCCGTCCCACCGCTGAAGGTGACGAGGACCGATTCGGTGGAGTCGGTGGAGGCAGAGAGTGCCTCCGGGACGCAGCCGCCGGGCGCCGGATACCCGCGCACCACCAAATCGGGGCCCACCCCCGGCCCGGTGGGCCGGTCCTCTGCACAGCCTCCCAGAAAGAGGATGACCGAGGACCCGAGCGCCACACAGCGGAGTCGGGGGTCGAGGGCTAACCCCGGGCGCAGCGGGTCGTGGCGGCGTGGGCCTCGGCGAGGACCGGGCGCAGCGCGGGCTGGAGATTCCGGTCCGCCAGGACCCAGATGCCGTCGGGGCCGGCCTCGATCAGTGCACGGTGAGATTCGGGGGTGCGACTCGCCTCGCGCTCGAGCCAGAGCGCGGGGACGAGCGCACCCCACTTCTTCTCGAATGGCCCCCACGACAAATCGGCGGTAAGCGCGGCCGCGCTCGCGGGCGACGCGCAGGCGAGGGCCTCGATGCGCGCCACGAACACCGGCTCCAGCTCCCGGAGCGCGCGGGCGGCGGCTTCGGAGTCCCGCCCATCGGTGGTACGCCACCGATCCGAGAGTGAGCGCCAGGTCCCCAATCCTTCCAGCCACATCTCCAGGGCCGCGGCGTCGAGCTGGGAATTCGCCGCATACGGCCGCCGCGCGAGCCACGCCTTCTGCATCAGGTGCTCGAACTCGTGGCGGAACAGCCGGTCGAGGCGCTCGGCGTCCTCGGGCCCCGCGTCGCCGTAGACCTCCTGCAGGGCCGCGAGATCGAAGCCGAGGGTGACCGAGTCGTGGGTGAACGCGTCATTGGCGCCGCGGTTGCCGAGTACGACGGTGACGCGCGGGGGAGCGGGCACCGGGCGCCAGGGCGCGGCGAGGGACGGGATCTCACCCTCCCAAGCGGGAGCGCGCGAGCGCACGAGTTCAACCCAGGCGGCCTCGGATCGGGTCAGCGGCCTGGTGATGCCGGCGGCACTCGCGTACGCGGAATCGGGGAGCCGGCGGCGGAGCATGGCGAGCCACTGCGGCGTGGCAGTGCCATCCGGGTGAAGGCCCGACTCGATCGAGAGAGACTGGGAGGCGGAGGGCGCTGCGGAGAGGGCCAGGAGCACGAATGCGAGCAGGGGGCGGCGCATGATGGAAGATGCGCGGGCCCCCGCGCCATGGCGACACTCCGAAACGACCCACCGCAGAGGCGCAGAGAACCGCGGAGGGCCGCGGAGGAAAACCGCGTGGGGTCAATTGCGCGGGAGTCCGGTGCAGCGCACGGGGCAGCCGGGCCAGTCGGTGCCGCGGTAGCGGCCGAGGATCGTGCCGACGAAGACGACCAGGGGCAGGACCAAGGCATGCATCAGGGACGCTCGAAGGCGGAAGGAATGGGGTCCCAGGGCGACGTGCCGAGGGCGCGGTCGCGGCCGAGCTGCTCGAGGCGACGCATCCATTCCTCGTCGATGAGCTTGTCCTCGGGCGGGGCCTCCGCGGCGAGCCCGGCGGGTGGCGCGGTGATACGCAGCTCCATCCGGAGGCCCGGCAATCCGGTGGTGACCGCGGCGGCCAGCGTCGCCAGCTGCTCCAGCTCCGCGGCCTGGTGGGTCCAGAACATGAGCAGCGCGGCGCGCTGGTTCATCTTGCCGCGGTCGGCCGGACTCGTGACGATGGGCCGCGCGTGGGTCCACAGGTTCAGCACGACCCAGACGCGCACGGTGACGGGCTCCGTGACGCCGGCCTGGCGCAACCGCGCGCCGAGCCGGCGGTACTCGTCGAGCCCGAGCACGGGCAGGATGTTGCTCACGACGCCGCCATCGGACTGGACCCGGCCATCGATGAGCTGAGTCGGGAACACGCCGGGGATCGCCGTGGCGGCAAGGAGCAGCTTGCGGACGCGGTCCGGCCCGCGGACGGTGGCGCCCAGCTCGGCAGCCATGTCCCAGGTACGGCCGATGCCCAGGTCGAAGTCGGTGGTGCCGATGGCGACCTGGCGATCCTGGCGGAACTCGGCCCGGAGCCGGGCTGCGAGGGCGGTGTCGAAGATCCCGCGGAGCGCCTGCTCATACCCTTCGGTGTCCACCACGCCGCCGGTCTTCCTGAGCCAGAAGAACAGGTCCACGGAGGGCGCGAGCCCCCTGTCGGCGGCGCCGCGGTACAGCATGGCGAGCGAGTCGAGCGCGGCCTGCGTGCCGATCAAGGCGAACGACGCTTGCAGCGCGCCGGTGCTGATGCCGGTCACGAGGTCGAAGCGGGGGAAGCTCGAGTCGGGGCGCGCGCGCCACCCGCCGAGGAAGCCGGCCCCATAGGCGCCTTGCTGCCCTCCTCCGGAGAGGTAGAGCAGGTCGAGGGTGTTATCACCCCGGGCCACCGCCCGCCGCGCGAGCCGGGCCACGATCGAGTCCACGGCCGCACGCTCCGCCCGGCGCGCCACCTCGGAGGAGGCCACGATCGCGTCGACGGAGGTGTCGGGGCGGGTGACGGCGGAGCAGGCGGAGAGGAGAAGCAACAGGACGGGCAGGGACGGACGGAGACGGGCAGGGACGGTCGACTTCAAGACGGGCAAGCCGGCCGTGACGGGCAAGGGCGTCACGCCGGGACCTCGGCCTCCGCGGCCTCCGCAGCCTCCGCGGCCTCGGTGGAGTGCACCAGGTGAGTGGGGTAGATCCGCTCCAGCAGCGGCGTGGTCATGAACGTAGTCACCAGGGCCATGACCACCATCATCGCGAAGAGCGCGGGCGAGACGACGCCCAGGTCGAGCCCCACGTTGAGGATCACCAGCTCCATCAGCCCGCGGGTGTTCATCAGGGTCCCGATGGCCCACGACTCCCGCCAGGTGAGACCGCTGGCCCGGGCCGCGAGGGCCGAGCCGCCCACCTTGCCGGCGACCGCGACCAGCAGGACCAGGATCGCGAGGACCCAGAGGTTTCCCTCGATGAGCTGGATGCTGGTGCGGAGGCCGGTGAAAGCGAAGAAGAGCGGCAGGAACAGGATCACCATCAAGTCGTGAAAGCGATCGAGCAGGGCGCCGGAGAAACGGGTGTCACGCGGCATGACCACGCCAGCCAGGAAGGCGCCGAATACGGCGTGGATGCCGAGCCGCTCGGTGACGAGCGCGGAGGCGAGGATGAAGAAGACCACGAACGCCACCACGTCCTGGGAGAGCTCGCCACGGCGCTCGACCACGTGGCGCAGACGGCCCAGTCCCCACCGCACCACGGTGAGCATCAGCGTGGCGTAGAGCACGGCGCCGCCGAACATCATCGGGAGCGACATGGTCGAGGCGCCAGCCCGCGCCACGACCGCCACGGCGGCGAGGAGGCACCAGGCGCTCACGTCGTCCACCGCGGCACAGGCGATGGCCACGGTGCCGAGCCGGGTGCGGAGCAGCCCGCGCTCGGCCAGCATGCGCGCCAGGACGGGGAATGCGGTGACGCTCATGGCCGCGCCCATGAAGAGGGCGAAGGCAGTGAAGCTCACGCTGTCGTCGGACACGCGGGGATAGAGCAGCAGCGCGACGCAGACCCCGAGGAAGAAGGGGGCGATGATGCTGGCGTGGCTGGTGATGACGGCGGCGTGCTGGCGCCCGCGAAGATGCCGGACGTCGAGCTCGAGCCCGACGAGGAACATGTAGAAGACGAGCCCGATCTGGCTCAGCGCGCTCAGGAACCCCAGGCTCGCCACGGGAAAGAGGGCACGCCAGACGTCGGGTGCGATCCAGCCGAGGAATGAGGGCCCCAGCAGGATGCCGGCGAGCATTTCGCCGACGACGTAGGGCTGGCCCAGCAGCGCGATGCCGCGCCCGACCAGCCTGGCCACCACCGTGATGCCGGCGATCTGCGCCAGCAGCAGGAGGATGTCGGGCATCAGCGCGCTTCGGGGTGGCGGATCCGGCGAGCCTGGGCGCCAGCCACGGGGTGGCCGGGGCAGGTGTCGCAGGGCGCGAGGCGGAGCGTGCCCGCGAGCAGCCAGGCCTCCGCGGTCCGGCTCACCTGACCCTCGAAGGTCACCGAGTCCGCCCCGCAGCGGACGTGGCGGCCTTCCGGAATCGGGGCGGAGGCGGCGAACCCGGCGCCGGCGGTGTGGCCGCGGAGGACGATCCCGGAGTCGGCGCCCAGCCGGACCTGGATGCTGGGGCCGGACTGCGCGATGACGACTCGGCGATCGCCCGCGAGCAGGGTGGGCTCGATGCAGTCCTCGCCCGGCGGAGGGGTGGTGAGCAGGTAGGTGCCATGGATCGCCGCAGGTGCGGACATGCCCTCGCCGGCCCGGACGACGGCGAGCATGGCGATCAGGGGGGAACCAACGAGGGCGAGATACGTCAGGAGATGGCGCACTTCCGGGGAAGATGGGCGGGAAGTTGGGCCGGAGGAAGCGGGAAGGAGCGTGAAGGATCGGGAGCGAGCGGGAGGTCTTGCCGGGACGTTGTTTCGGTATATATTCGGGGTTCGTTTTCCCCTTCGGAGAGGTGAGTCATGGCAGGCAAGGTTCCGCCGGTCCCTACCGACCGGCCACGGATGTCGCCCTATCTCACGGTCAACGACGGTGCGGCGGCCATCGACTTCTACGTGAAGGCCTTCGGTGCCGTCGAGACGGACCGGTTCGCCGAGCCGAACGGCAAGGTGGGCCACGCCGACCTCAAGATCGGCGACGCGACGTTCATGATTTCCGACGAGTACCCGGAGTACGGCGCCCGGAGCCCGTCCAGCCTGGGCGGGTCGCCGGTGATGGTCCACCTGTACGTCGAGGACGTGGACGCGGTGTTCGCCCGCGCGGTGGAGGCGGGGGCCAAGGTCGAGTCTCCGGTGGAGAACCAGTTCTACGGCGACCGGGGCGGCAAGCTCACCGACCCGTTCGGGCACCGGTGGTGGCTGGCGACGCGGGTGGAGGAGGTGTCGACCGAGGAGCAGCATCGACGGGCTGCAGAGCTATACGGAACGGTGTGAGTGCGGGGGGTCGGCGGGCTTCGAGAGCGAGGGCGGGTTCGGGGCCTCGGTGAACGGGGGTGAAGCGGCGGCAGGGCGTTATCTTCTCGCGCCATGCGAGTGGTCCTGCAGCGGGTTACCAGTGCGAGCGTCACGATCGAGGGGGAGGTCACCGGCCGGATCGGCCGGGGCTTCCTCCTGCTCGTGGGGTTCACCCACACCGACACCGCGGCCGCAGCGGACTGGATGGCCGAGAAGGTGGCGGGGCTCCGCCTGTTCGCCGACGACCAGGGGAAGATGAACCTGGGGCTCGGCGAGGTGGGCGGCGGGGTGCTCGTGGTCTCCCAGTTCACGCTGTATGGCGACGCCGAGAAGGGACGCCGGCCGTCCTTCGTGGATGCCGCGCGCCCGGAGGCCGCGACTCCCCTCTACGAGCGGTTCATCGAGCGGCTCCGCGCCGCGGGCCTCGAGGTGGCCACCGGCCGGTTCGGGGCGATGATGGATGTGGCGCTGGTCAACGACGGGCCGGTGACCCTGCTGCTCGAGCGCACCGCGTGACACTTCCCACCATCGTCCTCGCATCCTCCTCGCCCAGGCGGAAGCAACTTCTCCAGATGCTCGGGTATCCGGTCGTCGTGCATCCGCACGCGATCCCGGAGCTGCCGCTGCCGCGCGAGACTCCCATCGATTATTCGCGCCGGCTGGCGCAGGAGAAGGCGCAGGGCGTGCCGGGCCGGTTGGTGCTGGGCGCCGACACCATCGTGGTGCTCGACGACCGGGTGCTGGAGAAGCCGCGCGACGGGGAGGACGCGGTGCGTATGCTGGGGCAGCTCCAGGGCCGGACCCATGACGTGGTCTCGTCGGTGGCGCTGGTGTCGAACGGCACGATCTCGGTGGAGACCGACGTGACGGCAGTGAAATTCCGCCCAGCGAGCGAGGCGTTCCTCCGGCAGTACGTCGCCACGGGCGAGCCGATGGACAAGGCGGGCGCGTATGGGATCCAGGGATACGGGGCCGCACTGGTGGAGCGGATCGACGGGGACTTCTTCGGCGTGATGGGGCTGCCCGTGCGGCTGGTGCTGGGGCTGCTGGAGAAGGCGGGGTTCGAGTATCGGTTTGGGGGGAAGTGATGGCTGGGTGGCTGGATGGCTGGTGACCTGCCATCCAGCCATCCAGCCGTCTAGCCAACCACCGAGAACACCTCCAGGCCGCGCTCCACGGCCGGGAAAGAATCAGGGCGGGGTTCGGTGGCGGGTCGCGCGACGGCGAGGGCGTCCAGAAAAGCACGACTCACCAGGATCTCATCCGGCCCGGCTGCGTCACACAGCCGGGCCGCGACGTTCACGGGGTCGCCGATGGCGGTGTACTCGAGCCGCCGCGGGCTGCCGATGACCCCGGTGAACACGTCTCCCACGTTGATGCCGATCCCCACGCGAATTTCGGGGCGGCCCTCGGCCCGCCAGCGGCGGTCGAGCGCGGCGGTGGCGCGGACCATGGCGCGCGCGGCGGCGAGCGCCCGGTCGGCCATGTCGGGCTGCGACGCGGGCGCACCCCAGAGGGCGAGCACCGCGTCGCCGATGAACTTGTCGAGTGTGCCGCCATGCTCGAAGACGACGTCGGCCAGCTCGGAGAAGTACTCGGAGAGCAGCGCCGCCAGCGAGTCGGGCGGCATGACTTCCGCGAGCTGGGTGAACCTCCGGATATCGCAGAAGAGGATGGCGACCGACCGGCGCTCGCCGCCGGGCTCCATCCCGCCCGCGCCCCGGGCGATCGACGCGGCGACGTCGGGCGGGACGAACCGCTCGAGGCTCGACCGCACCAGCGCCTGGCGGCGGAGCGCCTCCTGCGCCCGCGCGTTCCGCAGCGCGGCGGCGGCGAGGCCGGCGAGTGCGCCGAGGAGGCGGAGATCGTCCTCGCCGAAGCTGCGGTCGCCGACAAGGTCGGCGTAGAGGATGCCGAGCGGCCCGGGGTCGCCGAGGAGCGGCGCGCAGAGTGCGCTCCGCACGCTCTGACGCTTGACGGATGCGCCCCGGAAGCGGGGATCGACGGCCGCGTTGTCGGTCTGGATGGCCTCGCGCCCCTCGAGAGCCGCGCCGGCGATGGATCGCGGCACACGCACCTCACCGGGCGGACCGACGCGATTCCGCGACGCGGCGGGGACCAGCTCGCGGCTGCGATCGTCCATGAGCAGCAGGGCCGCGCGGTCGGCGCCGAGGAGGTCCAGGGCGGCGCGGACCAGGGTCTCGAGGAGGGCCCCGATCTCGGCCTCGGCGGCGAGCCGGCGCGCCACGTCCAGCAGGAGCGAGAGGCGCTGAGCGGCGGCCGCGGCATCGGGCCCGGCCAGCCCCTCGGCGAGCCCGGCGAGAGGCACCCGGCGCACCAACTCGCCGGCCGCGACCGGCGTCAGCGGCGGCTCGAGGCCGGGCACAGCCGGCGCGCGAAGGGTAAAGGCCGCCCCGCCGAAGGTGACGGTGTCGCCGTCGCCGGCGCGGGCCTCGTCGATGGCGTCGCCGTTGAGGAGAGTGCCGTTCGAGCTCTCGAGGTCGCGCACCAGGACGCCGGACTCGTCGGCGACGAGCTCGGCGTGCTGACGCGAAATGGTGCCGTCGAGCAGGACCAGGTCGCACTCGGCGGCGCGGCCGACGGTGACCGGACGATTGACCGGGAGGATCCAGGCGGGGCCCCCGCCGACGGCTTCGAGGCGCCAGGTCATGGGGCGGGCGGGCGGGCGGGCAGGCCGGCAGGCGGGCAGGAGTCGGATTGGTTGCCTTCTGCCCGTGCCGCGAGGGCCAATGCCGCCAGGACCGCCCCGGCCTTGGCGTCGCACTCG
>JBOHSQ010000189.1:0-18459 GCA_050733295.1 Gemmatimonadales bacterium | reverse complement strand
TCTCCGGGGTGGGGGGGGCTTGCGCGGAACACGATACAGGAGCGTAACTTGCGCCCAAGATAGAGGAATGGCCCGATCGCGCAATGCCTTGCCTGCACGGGTGCCGGGCCGCTCCGCTTCCATTCCGGTCGTGCGCGGGTCCGAAGGCCCGCACTCTTGACGCCTCCGCGTCCCAACTCTACTATCTACTGCCTCTTGCGTCGCAGGAATTCCCCCGGATCAGCCAAGCGAAGGCGCCCCTCGGGCCCCAAGGCCGCCGAGAGCCGTCCGTCCCCGCATTCCGGGCAACCCGACCCGATACCAGCCCACCACCGGCGCGAGGAGCCGGCGGGGGCGCCCCTGCGCGGAGCCGCTCCCGTGGACATCGCCGAACTCAAGCAGAAATCCGTCGCCGAGCTGCACGCGCTTGCCGAGCAGCTCAACATCACGAACTACTCCGGCCTCCGGAAGCAGGACCTAATCTTCCGGATCGAGCAGTCACTGCTCGAGTCGGACACGGTGATCCGGGGCGAAGGAGTCCTGGAGATCCTTCCCGAGGGGTACGGCTTCCTCCGCAGCCAGGACTGGAACTACCTCTACGGGCCCGACGACATCTACGTCAGCCCCAGCCAGATCAAGCGGTTCGACCTGCGAACCGGCGACACGGTGATGGGCCAGGTGCGGCCCCCGAAGGAGGGCGAGCGCTACCTCGCCCTGCTCAAGGTCGAGAGCGTCAACTACGAGGAGCCGGACAAGACCAAGCACCGGATCGCGTTCGACAACCTTCGGCCCCGCTACCCCGACGACCGCATCCGGCTCGAGCGGGTCACCGGCGACCTCTCGATGCGGGTGGTCGACCTCCTGAGCCCGATCGGCAAGGGCCAGCGCGGCCTGATCGTCGCCCCGCCCAAGGCGGGCAAGACGATCCTGATGCAGAAGCTCGCCAACGCCATCGCCGAGAACCATCCCGAAGTCGTGCTGATCGTGCTGCTCATCGACGAGCGGCCCGAGGAAGTCACGGACATGGAGGAGAACGTCCAGGCGGCGGAGGTGATCTCCTCGACCTTCGACGAGCCGGCCGACCGCCACGTGCAGGTGGCGGACATGGTGATCGAGAAGTCCAAGCGCCTGGTGGAGCACGGCCGGGACGTGGTCATCCTGCTCGACTCCATCACCCGCCTGGCCCGGGCGCACAACGTGGTGGTGCCCCACTCCGGCAAGATCCTGTCGGGCGGCGTGGACGCCAACGCCCTCCAGAAGCCCAAGCGCTTCTTCGGCGCAGCCCGGACCATCGAGAATGGCGGTAGCCTCACGATCATCGCCACCGCGCTGATCGATACCGGCAGCCGGATGGACGAGGTAATCTTCGAGGAGTTCAAGGGCACCGGCAACATGGAGCTGATCCTCGACCGCCGGATCGCCGACCGCCGCATCTGGCCCGCCATGGACGTGCAGCGCAGCGGCACCCGGAAGGAAGAGCTCCTGATGGACAAGGACGAGCTCAACCGGATGTACCTGCTGCGGAACTTCCTCGCCGACATGCCGCCGGTCGAGGCGCTCGAATTCCTCCTCGAACGCCTGAAGCGCACCAAGAACAACAAGGAGTTCTTCGCCACCATGGCCCAGTAGGGACCATGATCCCGCCGGCCGGGCGAATCATTGCGCTCGACTGGGGCGAGGTCCGCATCGGGGTCGCGCTGAGCGACGAAACCCAGGTGCTGGCCTCGCCCCTCGTCACGCTGGTGCGCCGCCCCGGCAAGCGGTTTCCCATGCCGGCCTTCCTCGCGCTGGTGGCCGATCACGAGCCCGTCGGCGTGGTGGTGGGGCTCCCGCTCACGCCTGAGGGATCCGAGGGGCCGGCCGCGGAGGCCGCGCGGGAGATGGGCGAGGCGGTGTCCCGACGCACGGCGCTCCCGGTCGAGTGGACGGACGAGCGCCTGACCACGGCCCGTGCGCTCGGTGCCATCCGGGAGCAGGGCGGCTCGGTCCGGGGCCGGAAGGCGGATGTGGACGCGCTGGCCGCATCAGTGCTGCTGCAGGGATTCCTCGATGCGAGGAGGTCGGCGTGAGCAGGACCTGGCTCGGGCTCATCCTCGGCCTCCTCCTCGCCTGCGCCGGCTCAGGTCCGTCCCCGGACGCGCCGATCGTGCGGGTGACCATCCCGCCAGGCGCGACCCTGCAGGCGGTGGCGGACTCGCTTGCGGCGCGCGGGGTTGTGCGTGACGCGCGGAGGTTCAGCGTGGTGGCCCGGCTCAAGGGGCTGGAGCGCGGCCTCCAGGCGGGGATCTACGATCTCAGGGTGGGCGAGCGGATCGACACCGTGCTGGCGGTCCTCGCCGAGGGCCGGACCGCGTCGCTCCGGTTCACCGTGCCTGAGGGCCTCACCGTCAGCGACCTGGCGGCCTTGGCCGAGTCGGAGCTCCGGATGCCGGCGGATTCGGTGATTGCGGCGGCGAGGAAGCTCTCCCAGGAAGGGGCGATCACGGGAGCGGGGCCGGTGCTCGAGGGCTACCTCTTTCCCGACACCTACGCGCTCCCGGTCGGTGTGACTGCCGACCAGCTGGTCGATCGAATGGTCGAAGGGTTCGGCGCCACCTGGCTGCCCTCGTGGACCGACCGGCTCGACACGCTGAGGCTCACCAGGCACCAGCTGGTCACGCTGGCATCGATCGTCGAGGGGGAGGCCCGGCTCGATGGGGAGCGCCGGACGATCGCGGGCGTCTATCACAACCGCCTGCGCCGGCGGATGCCGCTCCAGGCGGACCCCACGGTCCAGTACGCCATCGAGCTGGCCACCGGCGAGCGGCCCGGCCGGCTCTACCTCAAGGACTATCGCTTTCCGTCGGCCTACAACACCTACCTGCACCCCGGCCTGCCCCCCGGCCCCGTCTCATCGCCCGGCCGCGCGAGCATCGAGGCTGCGCTGTACCCGGCCGACGTGCCTTATCTCTTCTTCGTCGCGCGTGGTGATGGCAGCCACGAGTTCAACACGACCTACCGCGACCACGTGAACGCCATCAACCGGATTCGCGGGCCGCAGGACTGATGCCTCCTGCGGGCGCTCAGCACCCGTCGCGATAGCGCCGGGCTGCCTGTTCCACGTCGCCCTGCCCGAGGATCCCGCTCGCTACCGCCATCCCCGCGCAGCCCGCTTCCCGGATGGCGTCGCGGTCTCCCGGCTGCACGCCGCCGATCGCGATGCAGGGCCGGCCCCCTGCCAGGCGCACGAGACGCCGGACACCATCCGGACCGAGAGCCTCGCCCGCATCTGGCTTGGTCGATGTCACCCGGAACGGCCCCACGCCCCAGTAGTCGGCGTCCGCTCCGCGCGTCGCCTCCTCCGCGCTTCCCACCGATGCCCCGATGATCGCCTCCGGGCCCAGGACCCGGCGGGCCAGCGCCGGCGCCAGGTCCTCGGGGCCGAGATGCACCCCGGCCGCCCCTGCGACCAATGCGACGTCTGGCCTGTCGTTGACGATGACCGGCACGGGCAAGCGCGCGACCAGCACCCGCGCCACGCCAACCACTTCCCGGGCGGGGAGTCGCTTGAGCCGCAACTGGACGATCGTCGCACCACCACGCACGGCATCGGCGCAGGCGTCCACGACGCGCGTCGCATCGACCAGGTCGTCGTCGGTGACCAGCATCAGGCGCAAGGCGGCGGCTAGATTGGGGCCCATATGCGAAATCAAGCGCTCCTTGCTGTCGCCGGCCACCGAGCCCTCCGGTGAGCGAGGCGCGCGTCTCGCCCCGCGGGGCCGACCGGTGGAGGCAGGGACATCCCTGGATCTATCGGAGCGACGTGCTGGCGGGCCCCGACCTGCCTGGCATCGTCACCGTGCGGGAGCAGCGCGGCCGGGTGATCGGGCGCGCACTCTGGTCGCCGACGTCCGAGATCCAGCTCCGCCTCCTCGATCGCCGGGACGTCCCGATCGACGCCGGGTGGTGGCGCGAGCGGCTCCTGGCCAGCCAGGCGCGGCGCGCCGGCATCGACGCCACCGCATTCCGGCTGGTCCATGCGGAGGGCGACCTGCTGCCGTCGCTCGTCGTCGACTGCTACGACCGGTGGCTGGTGGTCCAGCTGCTGTCCGCGGGCCTCGAGACCATGCGCGAGACCATCCTGGACGCGCTGGTGGAGGTGGCGAATCCGGAGGGCATCCTCCTGCGGAACGACGTGGGAGTGCGCCGCCACGAAGGGCTCGCCGAGGAGGTAGTGGAGGCGCGCGGCTCGGTGCCCCGAGCGATCGAGGTGCGGGAGGGCGGCGTCCGGTTCCTGGCCGCACCGTGGGACGGTCAGAAGACTGGCGCCTTCCTCGACCAGCGGGACACCCGCGTGCTCGCGGGCGGACTCGTACCTCCTGGCGGACGGGCACTCGACTGCTTCGCGTACCACGGCTCCTTCGCGCTGCACCTGGCCGGACGCGCCCGTGAGGTGGTAGCCCTCGACGTGAGCGGGCCGGCCCTGGCCCGGGGCCGGGAGAATGCGGAGCTCAATGGCCTCGACAACATCGCCTGGCTCGAGGCCGACGCGTTTGACCAGCTGCGGCGCTGGGAGCGCGAGCGGGAGCGGTTCGACGTGGTGGTGGTCGATCCGCCGGCCTTCGCGAAATCGAGGTCAGCGGTGCCGGCCGCGATCCGCGGCTACCGCGAGATCAACCTGCGGGCCATGCGGCTCCTGGCCCCGGGCGGAACCCTCCTCACCGCCTCCTGCTCCTGGCACGTGAACCGCGCCCTCTTCCTCCAGGCGCTGGCCGGCGCAGCCGCCGACAGCGGCCGGAACCTCCGGCTCGAGCGGATCCTCACTCAGGCCGCCGACCATCCCGAACTGATGACCGTGCCGGAGACTGGCTACCTCAAGGGTGCGGTGCTCCGAGCTGCTGATCCGCATTGACGCCATCCGCTGCCTTTGCGAGCTTGGAATGACGTGAACCACAGCGCGCTCGCCGGCGAACGGAGCCGGGCCGTCCCCCGGGTCCTGCTCAGGGTGTTGCTGGCGAACCTCGTGGTGCTCGCCGCGAAAGCCGCAGTTGGCTTCGCGACCGGGTCGCTAGCCGTTCTGGGGGACGCCCTGCACGCATCCGTCGACGCCTGCAACAACCTGTTCGGGCTGGCGGTCATCCGGGTTGCCTCGAAGGGTCCCGATGCCGACCACCCCTACGGCCATGCCAAGGCGGAGACCCTGGGCGCGGTCGGCATCATCATCTTCCTCTCGCTCACCCTCTCCCAGCTCCTCGACCACAGCATTTCGCGACTGCGCGAGGGGGCCGCGGCCCCCGAGCCCACGCCGGCGGCGCTCGGCCTCCTGGCCTTCACGCTGCTGGTGAACGTCGCGATCGTGCGCTACGAGGGGCGACAGGCGCGCCTGCTCGGCAGCGAGCTGCTCGCGGCTGATGCCCAGCACACCAGGGCCGACGTCTTCATCACCCTGGCTGTGATCGGCGGGCTGCTCCTGGCCGACCGCGGGGTTCCCTGGGCCGATCCGGTGCTCGCCCTGGTGGTGGCGGGTCTCATCATCCGGATCGCCGCGCAGATCCTCCGCCGGGCCCTCCCGACCCTGATGGACGAGGTGGCGGTCGATGCCGCGGCGCTCTCGAAGACTGCCCTTGCCGTGCCCGGCGTCCGCGCCGCGTACTCGATCAGGTCCCGCCGGGCCGGGGCGCTCGACTTCGCCGAGCTCACGATCGCGGTGGACGGCGCCGCCACGGTGACCAGCGGCCATGCCATCGCCGATGCGGTCGAGTCAGACCTGCGCCAGCGCTTCGGGCTCCACGAGGTCGTCGTCCACGTGGAGCCCAGCGACTGATGCTCGGCCGCGAGGAAGCCCGGCGCGGAGGTCAGCGCCGCTACACCCTGTCCCCCCGACAGGAGTACGACGAGTACGTGATGCAGCGGGTAGAGAGCTACAAGAACTCCCTCGGGCGCGCCGACCTGATGGCCCTGGCGGAGCGGGCCACTCTCGCCCTGGGCCAGGGGCCGGAGGAGCAGTTTGTCCTCACCGAAGTCCTCGTGCAGCAGTGGGTGGACGAGCTGATCAAGAAGGACCTTGGGCTCACCAGCTACCGGAAGTGGAGCCGGAAGGTGGTCGCCCTCCGTGAGGCGCAGCGCCAGCCCACGCACTGGGGGCTTTCGCCGGACAGCCCGCTCGCTCGCCTGCTATCGCAGATCGAACCGGGCGACATGGCCGTGCTCGCTGGCGCCGGCACCGAGGCCGCCGCCGGGCTGCTCTGCGCCCACCACACTCGGGTGACGTTCCTCGCGGGGGATTGCTGGTCGGCGGGGCGGGTGGAGGACCTGCTCGAGGGCGAAGCGCTGGCCGACCGCGCTCAGGCCTTCGTCATCGCGTTCAACGGCTGGATGCCGGAGGAGGTCCGTCCCGGCATTACCGTCGCGGTTCTCGACTCCGCCTTGCTCGGCTCGCTCGGTGCCGGCACGGCGCAGGCGCTGATCGACGACCTGCGCGACAAGACCGAACCCGGCGGCGTCCACATCCTGCTGGACGACCCAGGCGGACTCGCGCCCGACGCCCTGCGTACCTGCTATGACGGTTGGGAAGAGGAGCCGGCTGGAAAGCGGCGGGGAGACCTGCAGTTCGCCCGGCCGCCGTCTCGGATCGACACGGCGGCGACCGTGGGAGAACGTGTCGTCTAGACACCCCGCCCAAGCTCCGCTTTGGAAGTTATTTCAGGACAATAGTTTACAAAGCCGTCCCGAGCGGCACGCCCGATGCTTTTCCTATAAGGTGCGCGGGATCGTTCCCGCCCCTCGAAGGGAGAGCACACGTGACCAGTCTGCCGTTTGTCGTGGAGGAGGAGGCCAGGGGGATCATCGTGCGGACGCCGGCGGCCATCAAGCCGCGGCCGGTGCGCGTGTGGGCCTACATGTGGGCGGCGGATGACGACGAGGCGGTGACGCACTGGCACGAGCTGGTGCCCGTCGAACGCGCCGCCTGATCGGCGCCTGCACCCGCATCGCTCCCCGGAAAATGCATGGGGCCGGCAGCTGGCCGGCCCCGTTGCATTTTCCAGCTTTTCGAAGACTACTTCTTCTTCGAGGCCTTCTTCTTCGAGGCCTTCTTGCTGGTCTTCTTGGCGGCCTTCTTCCGCTTCGCAGCCATACGAACCTCCTGGAGTGGGAACAATCCGCCGGCCTCTGTGCCGGTCGGGGGTGATGCGGAGAAGCCGGAGCTTCTCCCCTGCACCCGGGCTGACGTCGCCCAGGCAGACTCGCCGCGCTGGCCCATCATCCCGCACTCGCGAGGTGCGTCCGGCGCCGTCGGTCGGTTCGGATCCTCAGTTGCGATCGCGGCGCACCAGCCGCGGAGACTTCTCGCTGATGGTCGGCGCGGTGTCGCGTTCGCCGAGAGGATCGACCGGGCGACGAGCACTCGGGGCTCGTAGTGCACCTCGGTCCACATAACAAAATCATAAATTCTCGAAATCGCGCAATACCCCAAGAGCGGATTTCGTGCCATGCGGGACTCTCGCGAGGTGGTCCGACCGCGGTGAGCGGCGGCGCGACGACGCCCGGCGACACCCTCGGCGCGCGCTCCCGCGGGTCGAGTCGGAGCCTTGTACCCGCGGCGGCGGTGGCCTAGAATCGAAGCGAACCCCTCGTCGCTGAGGCGCTCACGATGCCTGCTCTCCTGCTCGACGGCCGCTCAATCTCCTTCGATCCCGGCGCCACGATCCTCGAGGCGGCGCGCGCGGCGGGCGTTGAGTTCCCCACGTTCTGCCGGTATTCCGGGCTGTTCTGGCCGGCGAGCTGCCGGCTCTGTCTCGTCAGCATCAAGGGCCAGCGAAAGCTCGCCGCCGCCTGCGCGACGCCGGCGGCCGAGGGAATGGAGGTCGAGACCG
Organism: Gemmatimonadales bacterium; assembly: GCA_050733295.1. Classification (GTDB taxonomy): domain Bacteria; phylum Gemmatimonadota; class Gemmatimonadetes; order Gemmatimonadales; family GWC2-71-9; genus JAICEH01. The sequence goes on along the minus strand of JBOHSQ010000189.1, from coordinate 10,627 downwards.
AGTCGTCCGACGCCGTCGCCAACCGTCGCTCGGTGATCCAGCTCCTGCTCGATCGATACCCCGGCGAGCACCTCACAAGCGGCGGGCGCGGATCCGCGGAACGAGTTCGAGCGTTGGGTGATCCACTACGGCGTCACGCCGCGTTCTGCAAGAATGCTCCCGCTTCGCACGGGTGACGAGCCGGCGACATGATGATTCGCCACGATATGAGCCGGTGCATCCTCTGCACGCGCCCCGTCCGCGCCTGCGACGAGATCCAGCAGGTCGGAGTGCTGGATGCCGGAGACCGGGGCGATGGAGCCCAGATCATCGTGGGAGCGGACGGCGATTCCGACCGCGCGGGGTGCACCTGGTGCGGCGAATGCGCCGGCGACACGCTGCAGCTGGTCTCGCGCCGCGGTGCGATTCTGATCGGTGCGCGCCTGTCGCCCCGGCAGGCTCGCGGCCAGCTCCTCGTTCCCTTCCACTTCCGCGAAGCCGCGGCGAACCTCCTCACCAATCCGGCGCTCGACCCCTGCGTCAAGATCGCGAGCTTCAAGGTGAGCGCGGTCCGGGTCGAGCGCGGCTGATCCCTGCCGGTGGACCTCGGACTCTCCGGCCGGGTGGCGCTGGTGACCGGCGGGTCGGCCGGCTTGGGGCTCGCCGTGGCACGGGCCCTCGCGGCCGAAGGCGCGCGCATCGCCCTCAACGCCCGTGATCCGGCGCGCCTCGAAGCCGCGGTTGCGGCCGTGCGGGAGAAGACCGGCGCGGAGGTGCGCCCGTTTCCCGGGGACGTGGGCGCCGCGGGAGGCGGGGGTGCGATCCTCGCCCAGGTCGTCCGCACATTCGGCCGCGTCGACGTGCTGGTGGCGAATGCTGGCGGCCCACCCGCGGGGGCCTGGGACGCGCACGACGCGGCCGCCTGGCGGCACGCCCTCGATCTCAACCTGCTCTCGACCATCGACCTGTGCCGCGCCGCCGTGCCCGGGATGGTGGCGCGAAAGTGGGGTCGCGTGCTCGCCATCACCTCGTTCGTGGCCCGACAGCCGGCGCCGGGCCTGATCCTGTCGACCACAGCCCGCGCCGGCCTCCTCGGCTTCCTCAAGTCGCTGGCCGACGAGGTAGCCGCCGCCGGAGTGACGGTGAACGCCCTCTGTCCCGGCTACTTCCTGACCAACCGTCTTCGCCAGTTGGCCTCGCCGAAGGGTGAACCCGGCTCGACGCTCGACACCATCGCCGCGGGCATTCCTGCCCGGCGAATCGGAGAACCGGCCGAGTTTGCGGAGGTCGTCTGCTTCCTTGCGTCGGATCGGGCTGGCTACGTGACCGGAGCGGCGATTCCCGTCGACGGTGGGCTGGCGAGGCCCATCGGGTGAGACGGCTGCTCGCCGTCGCGGGCTTGCTCACGGTCGCCACCGCCGTGGAATCGGCCAGAAGCGGAGAAGTCCTGACCAACGAGGCGCTGTACCTCTTCGCCGCCTGGAAGTGGTGGCGGCCCGAGTTCCTCGCTGGCGACTGGACCTACGCGGTGCCGTGGCGGGAGCACGCGCTCTTCAATGCCACCGCCGGGCTCCTCTCCCTGCCGCTCTCCCTCGATGTCTTCAAATGGGTCCTGCGCCTTGCGGGATGGTTCGCGGTGTACGCCGGCCTGCTGCAGCTCTTTCGGCGGATCGGCATCGGCTGGCTGGCCGCCGTCGTGGCGATCGTGGCCTGGCAGGTCGGGGGTGAGGCCCTCGTGGGCGGCGAGTGGGTCATCGGCGGCGCGGAGGCGAAGGTGCCGGCCTATGCGGCGCTGTTCTTCGCGCTGGACCAGTTCATCCAGCGACGCTGGCTCGCGGCCGGACTGTTGCTTGGCCTCTGCTTCAGTCTCCATCCCGCCGTCGGTGTGGGTGCGGGCGTCGGCGTGGCCGCCGCCCTTCTCGTGGACCGGGTCCCCCTCGGCGACCTCGCGCGCGCCGCGATGGGCACGGTCCTGTCCTCGATTCCCGGGCTCGTCGCGAGCTTGGGGGTGAGTCAGGGGGCGGGCGCGGGTGGCCAACGCGACTGGGAGCTCGTAGTACGCTCGAGGCTTCCCCACCACCTCGATCCCTTCACGTTCCGATGGTGGGGACTCGTCCAGATCGTGTGCTTCCTCGTACTCCTTGCCCTGATAGTCTGGCGATGGCGTCCCGCACGGGAAATCCGGATGATCGGCGGGTTCCTCGCTGGCGCGGCCCTGCTCTTCATCGCCGGCGTCGTCGCCCGCGCGCTCGAGGCCTGGGCCGTGCTCCAGCTCTATCCGTTCCGGATTCTGCCGTTGCTGCTGCCCTGCTTCGTCCTGGCCTTCCTCCTGGACGGGGTACTGCGCCGCGATGGCCCGCCCGGGATTCGCCGCGCCGTCGCCATCGCCACGGCTGCGGCGCTCCTCATCCACCTCGGCCGGGGCGAACGCCTCATCCGCGGGAGTCCGGTCCCGCTTGCCCCGACCGTGGCCACTCGCCCACCCCCGGACCCGCGAGACGCACTCGCCGTCGCTCACTGGGTCCGGGAGAATGCTCCGCGCGACGCATTGGTACTCGGTGCTCCCAGTTCCAAGCGCGCCTTCTGGGACTATCGCCGCGCCCAGGTCGTCAACTGGCGCGCCCTCCGGTATGACCGGATGCACGAATGGCGCGAGCGCATGGAGGCGCTGGCGGGACCACTGCCGGTGGACCGCCCGCTCTCGAACGCACAGATCGAGGAACGATTCGCCGCGCTGCCGGTTGATTCGGTGCTGACGCTTGCCCGCCGGTACGGAGCGACGCTCCTCGTGAGTCGCACGGTGTATCGGCTCCCCACCCGGTTTTCGGCGGGCGAGGTTCGGGTCTATCAACTCCCCGAACCCTGAACGGAAGCGCGGTCCAGTGGCGCCGATGCCTCAATCGGTGGCACCACCTCGCCCTGCCGGGCAGGACAAGCTGTTGTGGCTCTTCGGGTTGGCTCCGGCGCATCTCTTGCCATCGAGGAAGTCCTCCCGCCGCCTCGGAGGATAGTGTGGATGTGAGCGTGCTGCTCGCCACGCACAACCGCGCCGAATCGCTCGGCAGGCTGCTCGAGGTTCTGCACCGTCAGCGCGTACCTCCCGACCTTGCGTGGGAGGTGCTGGTGGTGCAGAGCGCGTGCACCGACGAGACCGCCCGCACCACCGACGCCTGGCGCGCGCGGCTCCCCCTCGCGCTTCTCGTCGAGGCGGCGCCAGGGAAGTGCCGGGCGTTGAACCGGGCTCTCGACCGGGCCCGCGGCGAGCTGCTGGTCTTCACCGATGACGATGTCATTCCCGCCGACGACTGGCTTGTCACCCTGGTCGACGCTGCCGCCCGCTGGCCAGCGCACGACATCTTCGCGGGCGCGGTCGTCCCCCGGTACCCGGCGGGTACCCCTGCTCTCTTCACCTGCTCTCCCTATGCAGGGGTAGCCTTCGCCCACTTCGTACCGGAGCCGACCGAGGGGCCTTCGTCGCGGACGCCCTTCGGACCCAACATGGCCATTCGGCGTTCTCGCATCGCGGGCCACCGGTTCCGTGCCGACCTCGGTCCGAATGGCGAGAATTACCCGATTGGTGGCGAGACTGAATTCCTGAGGCGGCTCGTGGCTGCCGGCGCGCAAATCGTCCACGTCCCTACCGCCGCCGTGGAGCACGTAGTCCGGCCGGACCAGCTTTGCCAGAGGTACCTCCTCACCAGGGCGCGGAACTTCGGCCGCGGCCTCGCCAGACTCTCCCCGGCCGCCCCGTCGGCGCCCCGGCTGTTCGGGGCGCCTCGCTATCTCTGGCGCGAGCTGGCCGGTGCGCACTTGCGGTGGTTCTGGAGCAGTCTCAGCCCAGCCGACCCGGCCACCCGCCTCCGCGCCCGATGGCAGCTGGAGATCGTCCGAGGCACCCTTCAGGAGGCGCGGCTCGGCACGAGGCGACCATGACCACGGAGCGGATGACGCGGGTGACGGTGGTGGTCGAGTGGGACAATGTCCGGCTCTCGGAATTGCAGCGCGCTCGACGGATGCTGGGCGCGCTCGGTCGACAGGCCACGGAGGTCGGGACGCCTCCGGCGTGGGCCACGGAGGCCGAGGTCGGGTTCCTTCGCAGCATCGCAACGCCCCTCGAGGTGCTGGTCACGTTCGATGACGGGGAGTTTCCCGAGGCCGGGGTCCGCGAGGTGGTTCAGGGCTGCCTGCCGCAGGACTCGAGGGGCCTTGCAGTGCGCTTCCTCCCGGTCCCTGGCGCACGGTACTACCAGCTGAAGAACGCGGGTGCAGCCCTGGCCGGAGGTGACCTGATCGTCTTCCTGGACAGCGACGCCATCCCCGAGCCCGGGTGGCTGCAGGGTCTCCTCGCCGGGTTCGCCGACGACAGCCGGCAGGTCATTGGTGGGAACACCTACGTGGAGCCGGACGGTGTGTACGGAAAGTCCTTCGCGCTCGCGTGGTTCTTTCCGCTCCGCGAGGACGATGCTGGCGTGGCCCCGGCCCGCTCCTTCATGGTGAACAACGTCGCATTCCGGCGCGAGACAATGCTCACAACCGGGTTCCAGGACGAGCCCGGTATCTCGAAGGGTGCGTGCATCCGGCTCGCCCAGCGGTTGCTCTCGGACGGCGTGCCTGTTCACCACGCGCCCCGGGCGCACTGCAGTCACCCGGCTCCGAACGGGTTGCGGCATTTCCTGGTGCGGGCGGTCGCGCAGGGCCGGGATTACGCACTCGCCCCTGTGGTCCCTCCGGTGTCGTTCCTGGGGGCTTGCAGGCAGGTGGCGAGGTATCTCCGCTGGTCGACGCGGCGGGTAGTCCTCGAGCGGAGGCAGGTCGGTCTCTCGTTGGCCGCCGTCCCAGCGAGCCTCGCCATCGCGTGGACCTACTATTCCCTCTACTTCGCCGGGAGCGCGATGGGCCTTGTCGCGCCCGGCTGGATGCGGCGCCGGTTCCAGCTATGATCGCCCCCGGTGAGTCGCACCGCGCATCGGCTCCCAACGCAGTTGGCGTCGGGCGGGATTCGGGTCCATCGAGTCGCCCAGCCCTGAGCGCGCGCCCATGAGCAAACCCGTCATCTCGGACCTCGCCCTGGCCGCCGCGTTCACGCTGCTCGTGACGCCCTGGGTCGCGCGGATGGGGGATATCATCTCGAACGAGCCGCTCTATCTCCTCGCCGCGTGGAAGTGGTGGCGGCCGGACTTCCTCGCCTCCGACTGGACCTACGCCGTTCCCTGGCGGGAGCACACGCTCTTCAACGCGGGGGCGGGGCTCCTCTCGCTTGCACTGCCGCTCGACACCTTCAAGTGGGTGCTTCGCATCGCCGGCTGGTTTGCGGTGTTCGCCTCGCTCTTCGCCCTCCTGCGGCGCATGTCCATCCCATGGTGGTTCGGGGCGCTTGGCATCATCTGCTGGCTTCAGGTGGAGCAGACATTCCTCGGCGGTGAGTGGATCATCGGTGGCGCCGAGGCCAAGGTGCCGGCGTACGCCGCCTTGTTCTTTGCCGTCTCGGCCTTCCTCGACCGACGCTACCCGGCGGGAGGGCTGCTCCTGGGCCTCTGCTTCAGCTTTCATCCAGCTGTCGGCGTCGGAGCGGGCGTGGGGGTGGCCGCCGCGTTGCTCGTCGACGGGGTGTCGTGGCGCGGCATGGCCACTGCGGCTGGGGCGGCCCTGGCCACTGCCCTTCCCGGCGTGATCTCGAGCGTTGGCCTGAGCCGCGACTCGGGCGCTGCGGGCGCGTGGGAACTGCTGGTCACGGCCCGACTCCCGCACCACCTCGATCCGTTGGCCTTTGGCCGCAGCGGACACCTGAAGGTCGCGATCTTCCTCTGCCTGCTCGCGCTCCTGGTCGCCCGCTGGCGCCCGAGCCGCGAGGTCCGCTTGCTGGCCGGGTTCGTGGCCGGTACCGGCCTGGTCTACGCATTCGGAATTGCGGCACGGTTGGCCGAGGCCTGGCCGCTCATGCAGATCTATCCGTTCCGGCTCCTCCCCCTCCTCCTCCCGCTGTTCATACCGGCCCTCCTGGCGACGCAGCTCATCCGACAGTGGCCCAACCGGCGCATTCGACGAGAGCTCGCGCTCGCGCTCGCAGGCTGCCTGGTGGTCCTCTTCTTCGATCCCGATCGCCTCGCCGGGGGGCCGGTCGACGAGGCGAGGGCGGCTGCAGAGGCCGCCGAAGGTCGCGAGCGCGCGGCCGCCGCGGCTTGGGTCGCGGCCCACGCACCGATGGATGCGGTGGTCCTGGTCTCGCCCAGCGACAAGCGGTCATTCTGGGATTACCGTCGAGGACTGGTGGTGAGCTGGCTGATGCCGCGGTACGAGCGCTATTCGGAATGGCTCGCAAGGATGGAGGCGCTGGCCGGGCCCATCGAACCGAGGGTGCGGGGCCAGTCGGCACGCTTCGACTCCCGGTTCCACGCCATTCCCGCCGATTCCATTCAGGTGCTCGCCGCGAAGTACGGCGCCGGCCTGCTCGTTTCCCGCGGAAGCTATCCCTTCCCCGTCCGCCATCGTGCGGGAAACCTGACGATCTACTCGATTCCAGCCGCCGCTTCCCTGTCCTCACCGCCCCGCGCGCCGTAGATTTCGCCGCCCCAAACCCCGACTGGACGCGATGCGTGCTCTGGTGAAACCGGGCCCCGGACCCGGAATGGTCCTCCGCGAGGTGCCGGAACCGGCGATCGGACCCAGCGACGTGCTGATCCGGGTCCACTTTGCCGGCGTCTGCGGCACCGACCTCCACATCTGGGAATGGGATGCCTGGGCCAGTGGCCGGCTGCGTCCGCCGCTGGTCATCGGACATGAATTCGCCGGCGAGATCGTGCGGTTGGGGGCGGATGCGGCGGCCGCGGGGCTCCTGTTGGTCGGTGACATGGTCACCGCCGAGGGGCACATCATCTGCGGCCACTGCCTGCAGTGCCGCCTCGGGCACGGGCACCTCTGCCAGCGCACCCAGATCATCGGCGTGGACCGTGACGGCGCCTTCGCCGAATTCATCGCGATGCCGGCGTCCAATGTGATCCGGCTCGACGGCATCCCGGCCGAGGTCGGCGCCATCATGGATCCGCTGGGCAATGCCGTGCACACGGTGCTCGAGGGCACCCAGGTGCCCGGCAGCGTGGTGTTCGTGCTGGGCTGCGGCCCGATCGGCTGCTTCGCGGTAGGCGTGGCGCGTGCGGCCGGCGCGTCGCTCGTCATCGCCAGCGACCTGAACCCGACGCGGCTCGAGCTGGCCCGCCGCATGGGCGCCCACGTGACGCTCAACCCGAAGTCCGACGACGTGGTGGGACGGATCCGGGAGCTGACCGGCGGCGACGGCGCCGACCTGGTGTGCGAGATGAGCGGGCATCCCACCGGGCATGCCCAGGCCCTGGCCGCGGCCCGGCGCGGGGGCCGGGTGAACTTCCTCGGCACGCCCAGCCGCACGACCGAGGTGGATTTCGCCCGCGACGTGATCTTCCGGGGCCTCACGCTCTACGGCGTGACCGGCCGCAAGATGTACGAGACCTGGCTCGAGATGCTTCGGCTGCTCCGCGCCCGCCAGCTCGACCCCACGCCCGTCGTCACCCACCGCTTCCCGCTCGCCGACATCGCCGAGGCCATCGCGGTCATCAAGGACGGCCAGGCGGGGAAGGTCATCCTGGAGGTCGGCCGATGAGCGGCACCCTGGAGACGCGGCTGCGCGCCGACATCGAGGGGTTCAAGCGCGATGGTGTCCACAAGCGGCTGAACTGGCTGGACAGCCCGCAGGCCGCACGGGTTCGCATGGAGGGCCGGGGCGAGGTCATCATCCTTTCCTCCAACAATTACCTCGGATTGTGCCAGGAGCCCGCCGTGGTCGCCGCCGGCCGGGATGCGCTCGATCGGTTCGGCGCCGGCACCGGCTCGGTGCGCTTCATCTGCGGCACATTCTCGATCCATCGCGAGCTGGAGCAGGCCTGCGCCGACCTCGTCGGCTGCGACGCGTCGCTCAGCTTCGTGAGCTGCTGGAATGCCAACGAGGCCCTGCCCGCCACCCTGCTGACAGAGGACGACCTGGTCCTCAGCGACCAGTTGAACCACGCCTCGATCATCGACGGCATCCGGCTGGCCAAGGCCATCACCAGGTGCCAGACCGGCGTGTACCGCCACGGCAACCTCGACGACCTGCGCGAGAAGCTCCGCGGCGCTACGGACCGGAAGGTGAAGATGGTGATCACCGACGGCGTCTTCTCGATGGAGGGCGCGATCGCCAGGCTGCCCGACCTGGCGCAAGTCTGCCGGGAGGAGGGCGCGGTCCTCGTCGTGGACGATTCCCACGCCTCCGGCGTGCTGGGGAAGACCGGCCGTGGCACGGCCGAACACTTCGGCATGGTGGGGGAGGTGGAGATCATCACCTCGACCCTCGGCAAGGCACTCGGCGGGGCGGCGGGAGGCTTTGTGGCGGGCTCCGAGGCGGTTTGCGACATGCTCACGCAACGTGCCCGCCCCCAATTGTTCTCGAATGCCCTTCCCCCCACCGTCGCCGCCAGCGCCCTGGCGGCCATCCAATTCCTGCGGGCCCACCCCGAAAGGGTCCAGCAGCTCCGCGAAAACGCCACCTATTTCCGGGGCCGACTCCAGGACGCCGGATTCCGCCCGCTCCCGGGCGAAACGCCCATCATTCCGGTCATTCTGGGGGAAACAGCCTCCGCCATCCGGATGTCGGAAATGCTCCTGGACGAGGGGGTTTTCGCGACCGGATTCGGCTATCCAGTCGTCCCCCAGGGGCAAGCCCGGGTGCGGTGCCAGATCTCCGCGGCCCATTCCCGGGCGGATCTGGACCAGGCCCTCGATGCGTTCGTCAGGGTCGGCCGGAAACTTTCCCTGGTTTGACCGCGGGGGAGGACACCTCCTCCCCATCGGCCCGGCACTGTCTCCTCGGATGGCACGGGTCTTCCTATCTTGGCGGGGGAGATGATTCCCCGCTGCGGGGACACTGTTTCCTCATCGGAGGCCCTTCGATGCGTATCCCGGCCCGAGCCTTCGGCCTGGCCCTCGCCCTGCTTCCCGCGCTCGCCGGCGCGGCCGCGGCGCAGTCGTCCGCGGATGCGTTCAAGTGGTATTTCGGTGGCGACGCAGGGTTCCTGGTGTTCGAGACGCCGACCCAGTCCACCGGTGGCATCCCGGCCTTCGGTGGTCACCTCCTGGTGATGTCCCGCAAGGTGGGGCTGCAGGTCGGGTACGAGACCGGGTGGGGGAGCGACGAGACCTCCGCCTACCCCGATGCCACGCAGCTGGGCGGCGCCGTGGGCGTAACCTTCGACCGAACGAACCGCATCTACGGGACGATGGTCGCCTATCCGGTCCGCTGGAACTTCGAGCCCTACCTCGGGGTGGGCTACGGGATTTCGTGGTTGAGCGGGCTTGAGGTGAATGGGACCTTCGCCAGCGACCTGGAGGCGCAGGAGGCGCTCGAAGAGGCGACCGACCGCGGCAGCCAGGGCTTCGGGCATTTCATGGCGGGCGCCCAGATCCGGGCCGGCCACTTCGTCGTCTTCGGCCAATGGATGGTGACCACCAGCAACTCCGGCGCACTGTTGACCGGCGCTACCCACTCCCTCATGGGCGGAGCCCGCCTGAGCCTCGGCTCGGCGCGCGAGGGCTACGACATCCGCTAGACCGTCGCTGCCGCCATGCGGGAGGGAGGCCGGGATGCCCAGCGCGTCCCGGCCTCCACGTATCTGAGGGGCAGCTCCACCGCGCGGGTGATCCCGATCCTGGGAGACGCCGTGATGCGCGAACGGGCGGGGGGCTCGCCCTCCGCAACCCACAGCCTCGCGCGCCGCACGACTTCCCGTCCATCAGATGCGCAGCTCACACCGAGGGCCTGGCACAGCCGTCCCGGTCCGGCACAGAGGGCGCGATCCGCCACCGGTCCACGCCGGCGCCGCATGTGGTCGAGCCCCGCTACGGGCTCGAGCGCGCGCAGCAGCACGGCGGCTCCCTCGCCCGTGGGCGCGGTGACGATATTCGCGCACCAGTGCAGGCCGTAGGACCGGTACACGTACCACGTGCCCGGCACTGAATAGAGCGCTTCGTTGCTCGGGGTACGCCGCCAATTCCACGCGTGCGACGCCGGGTCCGTGCCGCCGAGGTACGCCTCGGTCTCCACGATCCTCCCCGCGGTCACCACGCCACCGAGACGGGAAACGAGAACCCGGCCGAGCAGGGCGCGGGCGACCTCCTCGACCGGGCGATCGGAGAACGAGGCGGAAAGCGGCTCCGCCCCCTCCGGCCTGCTCACTCCCCGCCGCCCGCCGTCTTCCTGGAGCGACGCGCCGGTCGCTTGGGCGCGGAAGGCTGCTTCGGCTCCGCGGAGGCAGCGGCGGACTTCGAGGGCTTCTTCGCGGCACTCCGCGCCGGCCGCGCCTTGCCCGCCTGGGCTTCGGCGGCCGGCGCGGCCTTCTCAGCCCCGGCCCGCGAACGTCCGCCACGCCCGCGAGACGGCTTGGTGGTGGCTTCCTCGACGGGCGGCGCCGGGGCGGCGACTGCTGGCGTCTCGACCCGCACGACCCCGACCATCGGGATGTTGGCAGGAACCCTCGGCGCCGTGCCCGCCGAACCGCGCCGGAAGCGCAGGGCCGGCCTCAGCCCGTTCGGCTCGGAAGGTGCCGGGGCCGCAGCATTGGCGCCCGCGAGTGCGGGCTCCGTG
>JBOHSQ010000188.1:0-10618 GCA_050733295.1 Gemmatimonadales bacterium | reverse complement strand
GCAGGATGTCGGGGGTTCGAATCCCTCTTCGCCCATTCGAGCGGCCGCCGGCCGCCGATCGCCCCTCGCGGGCACTCGAATCGCAGTGGAGGTTTCACGGAATGCGTGTCGTGAATCTTGCCTTCGCCCTCGCGGCCTCCGCCCCGCTCCTGGCGGTCGCCGCTCCCCTCTCGGCGCAGATCCCCCGCGGCGCGAGCGCGCCGCCCAGTACCGCGCCGAAACTGTTCGTCGCGACACCGCATGTCGGGCGCTCCGTCGACTCGGCCAATGCCGTGGGCATCGGCGAGGGGCTCCGCGGCCGGATGGACAGGGTGGTGGGGCGGAACTTCCGCGTCATTCCCCGCGACCAGATGAACCTGGCGCTGGTGCAGTACGGCTATCCCAAGGACGCCATCCTGGTCCCGACCGTGGCGCGCCGGCTCGCGCTCGAGCTGCAGGCCCGCACCATGGTGACCACCGACCTCCGGCCGGCGGACGCGGGTCGCTACGCGGCGACCACGCGCGTCATCGGCACCAACGACGACGCCGGCAACGTGGTCACGGCCTCCCAGGCCGCCGGGCAGACGCCCGAGGCCTTCGGGCAATCGCTGGCCGAGTCGCTCCGCCCCGCGCTCGAGACGGTGAACGACGCGCGCGAGTGCTACAACCAGCTGCAGGCCGACCAGCCGGAGAAAGCCGCCGCGGCGGCGAGGAAGGCGCTCGTCAAGCTGCCTACCAACGGGCTGGCCCATCTCTGCCTCGCCGAGCTGGCCATCAAGCGGAACGCGCCGGCCGACTCCATCCTCGCCCACCTGAACGAGGCCCAGAAGGGCGACCCGCTCGCGCTCAAGGCCTACACCCTCGCCGCCGTGGAGCATGAGAAGCGGGGCGACAGCGCGCAGGTCGTGAACTCCTTCCGCCAGATGCTGCTGGTGGCCCCGACCAACGAGGAGCTGCGGAAGCGCGCCTTCCAGCTGTTCCTCCAGTACGGCCAGGCCGAGACGGCCCGCTCGGTGGCCGAGGAAGGGCTGGCCATCGATCCGGCCAACCCCGACCTGTACGACCTCAAGAGCAACGCCTGCATCTTCCTGGGCGACTACGCTTGCGCCGTGGATGCGCTCGAGCAGGTGATCATCAACGACCCGACCAAGGCCGACACCCTCTTCTACGTGAAGATCACGGCCACCGCCGCCGCCAAGCCCGACACCGCGCGGCTGCTGCGCTGGGCCCAGGAGGGCGTCGCCAAGTACCCGACCAACGGCGCGCTGCTCAACCAGCTGGTCACCGCCTACACCCTCTCCGGGCAGTGGGACAGCGTGATCACGGCCGGGACCCGTCTGATGCAGGCCGATACCGGCGCCGCCACCACGGCGCTGACCGCCGCCAAGGGGCTCGTGGATTCGGCCCGGGTGGACCAGGCGATGCCGTTCATCGATTACGCCGTGAAGTACGGCGACCAGGACGCCAAACAGAACGCCGCGGCCATCCTCACCCAGGGCGGCCTGGCCCTGTTGCAGAAGCAGCCGCTCGACGCGAAGAACGCGTACACCGCGCTGCACAAGGCGGTGGCGATCGCGCCCCCGGGCGGGAACATCACCACCAGCGCCAACTACTTGCTGGGTATCGCCGCGCTGCAGAAGGTGGGCGCGCTCGACCAGCAGGCCGAGAGCCAGAAGAGCTGCGACCTGGCGCGGGAAATGGAATCGCTGCTCACCGAGGGCGAGCGTGGCTTCGAGATCGGCCGGGCCACCAACCCGGGGCAGACCGACACCTACCTCGGCTACGTGCGGCAGTACAAGCCGCGCGCGGCCTCCATGGTGAAGGCCTACTGCCGCTGACGGGGCTACCAGCCGGTTGGGGGCGCCGCTATATTGCGGCGCTCTCCGCGAGGGGCTGTAGCTCAGCTTGGTTAGAGTGCCGCACTGTCACTGCGGAGGTCGCGGGTTCGAGCCCCGTCAGCCCCGCTCCCTGAGCAACTCGACGCACCCCGTCCGCTTCGCGGGCGGGGTGCGACACTTTCCGCCCTGCATTGCGAATGACCGCGCCCGTCGGCCAGCACGTCCCGGTCCTTGCCGCCCCGATCGCCGCGCTGGCGAGTGGCGCGCCGCGCGTCGTTGATGCGACGCTGGGCGACGGCGGGCACGCCGCCCTCTTCCGAGCCGCGGGAAGCGAGGTCCTCGGCATCGATCGCGACCCCGAGGCGATCGCCCGGGCCCGTGGCCGGTTGGGTGAGTCCGGCGTCCGCTATCTCAACGCCCCATACGCCGCGCCTGTCGCCCTCGGGGCGGTCCGCGAGTTCCGCCCCGGCTTCATCCTGCTCGACCTCGGCGTCTCCTCCCGCCAGCTCGACGACCCCGCCCTCGGCTTCACCTTCCGCCCCGGTGCGCCGCTCGACATGCGGATGGACCGCGACGGGTCCACCGCCGCCGACCTGCTCAACGTGGTGCCGGAGCGGGAGCTGGAACAGATCCTGCGCGGCTGGGGCGACGAACCGCGCGCCCGCGGCATGGTCGCCGAGATCGTGCGCCGGCGGGCCCGCGTGCCCTTCGCCACCAGCGACGACCTGGTGAACGCCATCCGGGCGGTCCTGGGCCCGCGCTCGGGACCGCCCGATTTCGCCCGCATCTTCCAGGCGGTGCGGATCGCGGTGAACCACGAGCTTGATGGCCTGGCCGAGGCGCTCCCCGCATTCCGCGATGCCCTGGTCCCCGGCGGTCGGCTCGCCGTGATCAGTTATCATTCAGGCGAGGACCGGCTGGTGAAGCATGCGTTCCGGGATTGGGCCCGCTCCTGTGTGTGCCCCCCGGCGCAGCCGGTCTGCACCTGCCGCGGGCGTGCGCTGGGACGCCTCGAGACCCGGAAGGCTCTCGAGCCAGGCCCCGACGAGGTCGCGGCGAATCCCCGGGCCCGCAGCGCCCGCCTTCGTGTCTTCCAGGTCGCCGATGCGTCTTAAGGGCCGCCACTGGGTGCTCCTCTGGCTGGTGCTGTTCCTGGTCGTGGCGCTCACCGTCGCCGCGCGCCAGTCCGCCGCCATCCGCACCGCCCAGCGCGTGGGCGAGCTCGAGCGCGACCGCCTGGCCCTCGAGGCCAAGCGCGCCGACCTCGAACGCCGCATCCGCGAAGCCGGCAGCCGCCGGGTCCTCGGCGCCACGGCTGAGCGCCTCGGGCTCCGCTACCCCGGTGAACGGGAGCAGCAGACCCTGGTGGCACCCTTCCTCGCCCCCGAATCCACGGTCGCGCCCTGATGGCAAAGCCCGTCGCCCGCCTCCGAGTGATGGAGCTGGCCATCCTCGCGGGCCTCCTCCTCGTGCTGGTGCGCGCCGGCCAGCTGCAGTTGGTGGAGGGCAGGGAGTGGGCCCGCCAGGCCCGCGCCCAGCGCACCGCCACCGAAGTCCTCCGCGCCCGGCGCGGGACGCTGTACGATCGCAATGGCGAGGCGCTGGCCGTGACCCAGGAGTTCTACCGGGTGGGGGTGGCGCCGAACGAGCTGCGCGAGCCGCGCCAGGCCGCCCGGACCATCGCCAAGGCCCTCGAGCTGTCCCCGGCCCGGGTGAGGAACGACCTCCGCACCCGCCGGTGGGTGTACTACGGCGGTCCGTTCAGCGCGCTGCAGGTGGACTCGATCCGCCGCCTGAAGGGCGTCCACGCGGAAGGCCTCTACCTCCGCTTCTATCCCGCGCGCGAGCTGGCCCGGCCCGTCATCGGCGCGCTCCGCGATTCGGGTCAGGGCGCGAGCGGTCTCGAACTGGCGCTCGACTCCCTGCTCACCGGCGTGCCCGGCGAGGCCGTCGTCCTCAAGACCCCGCGGGGACGCCGCCTCGAGAGCCCGTCCCGGGTGCAGCGCGAGCCGGTGCCGGGTGCCGACGTGGTGCTCACCATCGACGGCGAGTTGCAGGAGATCGCCGAGTTCGGCCTGGACGAGACCATCACCGCGTTCGACGCCGAGGGTGGCGACGTCGTGATCCTCGATCCGTTCACGGGCGAGATCCTCGCCGTGGCGTCCCGGCAGCGCACCGCCGACGGACGCTTCACCGCGCGGCCGACGGCATTCACCGATCCCTTCCAGCCCGGCTCGACCGCCAAGCTGTTTACCGCCGCGGCGCTCCTGGGCCGGCTGCTGGTCGGTCCCTCGGACGCCGAGGACGGCGAGGGCGGCCGCTGGGACATGCCCATCGGGGAGAAGGGCCGGGTCCGCACCATCGAGGACGAGCACGAGCTCACCGGTCCGGTGACGCTCGAGGAAGCCATCGTCGCCTCGAGCAACATCGCGATGGCCAAGTTCAGCCAGCGCCTCACCCACGAGCAGCACTTCGAGACCCTGCGCGCGTTCGGGTTCGGCAGCCCCGCCGGCGTCGAATACCCCTCCGAGGCGCGCGGCGTGCTGCGCCGGCCCGATGCCTGGAATCCCTGGTACAGTCGCGCGTCGCACGCGATGGGCTACGAGTTCCAGGTGACGCCGCTCCAGCTCGCCGTGGCGTACGCCGCGATCGCCAACGGTGGCATCGTGCTGGCGCCCACCCTGGTGCGCGAGATCCGTGACCACGACGGCGAGGTCCTGTACCGCCACGAGCCGGAGCCGGCGCGGCGCGCCTTGTCGCCCGAGCTGGCGCGCACGCTGCGCGATTATCTCGCGGAAGTGGTGGGCGACACCGGCGGCACCGGTCGGCGGGCGCGGCTGGAGCGCGACCCGATCGGCGGGAAGACCGGCACCGCGCGCCGCATGGAGCCCGGCAAGACCGGGCACGTGGCGAGCTTCGCGGCCATCTACCCGATCGACAATCCCCAGCTCGTGATGGTGGTGAAGATCGACGGCCCCCAGCGGCAGATCTTCGGCGGGCTGGTGGCAGCACCCCTCACCAAGTCCATCGTGACCCGCGCCATGGCGTCCCGCCGCGTCGCCATCGATCGCGGCCGCCTGTCGGGTACCGGGCATGTCACTGCCCCGAGCGCGCCGCCCAGGGCGCGTCGGGAACCGCCGCCGCCAGTGGTGGCGGTGAGCTGGCCCGCTCCAGGGAAAGCCGAGTCGAAGCCCGCCGCCGTGGCGGTGCCGGGCGTGGGCGGATCGCCGCTCCGCGAGGCGGTGCTGGCACTCCACCGCGAGGGATTCCGGGTCAGCGTGCAGGGCACCGGCCGCGCCCGCCGCACCGATCCCGCCGAGGGGAGCATGGTGCGGCCGGGGGCCACCGTGGTGCTCTGGGCCGCGGGGGCGGCACAGTGAGCGCCGGGGCCGGTGCGCGCGAGTTGGTCGCCGCCCTGCGCCGGGCCGGCCTCCTCGAGACCGCTCCCGACGACTTGCCCGAGCCCTCGGGCCTCACCGACGACAGCCGCGCCGTGCGCGCCGGCTCCTGGTTCATCGCGATGCGTGGCTCCCAGGCGGATGGCCATCGCTACGCGCCGCAGGCCGCGGGGAAGGGTGCCGCCGCCCTGGTGGTGGAGCGGATCGTCCACGGGGTGGACCTGCCCCAGGTGCTGGTCCGCGACGGCCGGGGGGCGGCGCTGGCACTCGCTCGCGCCTGGTACGGCGAGCCTACCGCAGCGCTCACCCTGGTCGGGATCACCGGCACCAACGGGAAGACCACCACCACCGCGCTCCTCCGCCATCTCCTCAATGCCGCGAACAGCGCCGGCAGCATCGGTACGCTTGGCGCCTTCGACGGCGCCGGGAATCTGGTTCCGTCCACCGCCGGCAACCTCACCACGCCGGGCGCAGTGGATCTCCAGGCCACCTTCGCCGTGCTTCGGGATCGTGGCGTGACCGCGGTGGCGATGGAGACCTCGTCGCACAGCCTCGACCAGGGGCGGCTCGACGGCATCGCCTTCGCCGCCGCTGTGTTCACCAACGTCACCCGCGACCATCTCGACTATCACGGGACGATGGACGCGTACCTCGCCGCCAAGCTCCGGCTCGCTTCGATGCTGGCGCCGGACGGCACCGCCGTGGTGAACGCCGATGAACCGGCCTGGTCTACGCTGCCTGCGGAAATCCGCCGCCTGACCTTCGGCCGCAATGGTTCGGCCGACCTCCGCGCCGCCGACCTCGTCCTGGACGCCGCCGGCAGCACCTTCCGGCTCGAGGGCAGGGCCGGCTCGGCCGAGGTGGCGCTCCCGCTCCTCGGCGACTTCAACGTGGACAACGCGCTCGGCGCCGCCGCTGCCGCCCTCGCCCTCGGCGTGCCCCTGGGACAGATCGCGGAGCGGCTCACCGGGGCGCCGCAGGTGCCCGGGCGGATGGAGCGGCTGGTGGCGGCTCCCGCGGTCGTGCTCCGCGATTACGCCCATACTCCCGATGCGCTCGAGCGCGCCCTGCAGGCGCTCCGTCCGCTCACCCGTGGGCGGCTCATCGTGGTCTTTGGCTGTGGCGGCGACCGCGATAAGGGCAAGCGGCCGATGATGGGTCGCATCGCCGCCGATCTGGCCGACCTCGCTGTCGCCACCTCCGACAACCCTCGCACCGAGAACCCGGAGGCCATCCTCGACGACGTCGAGGCCGGAATGGGCGCCGTTCCGCACCGCCGCGAGGTCGACCGGCGTCGCGCGATCGCGCTGGCGCTGGAGGAGGCCGGAGAAGGGGACACGGTCCTCCTGGCCGGCAAGGGCCATGAGACCTACCAGGTCATCGGCACCGTGAAGCAGCCCTTCGACGAGCGCGAGATCGTGGCGGACCTGCTCCGGGGGTCGCGATGAGCGGGGAGCCCGCGGGCCCGGTACCAGCGGCTCCGGCTCCGTGGACCGAGGCCGAGGTCCGTGCCGCGCTGCGCTTCCCTCGAAACGCGAACGGCCCACGGCTCACCTTTCCGCGCATCTCGACCGACACCCGGACCCTTCGGCACGGCGATCTTTTCGTCGCCCTGAAGGGCGACCGGTTCGACGGGCACGACCACCTTGAAGCTGCGCGTGAGGCGGGCGCGGCCGCCGCCGTGGTGCGGAGCGGCACGCCCGGGGTGGACGGGCTCGTGCTCTTCCCCGTGGCCGATACACTCCGTGCCCTGGGCGACCTGGCCCGCGCGCGGCGCCGTCACGCGATGGGCCCCATCGTGGCCGTCACCGGCACCAATGGAAAGACCAGCACCAAGGAGATGATCGCCGCGGTCCTGCGCACGCGGTTCCCCACCCACGCCACCCGGGCCAACCTCAACAACCTGGTCGGCGTGCCGCAGACCATCCTCGAGGCGCCGGCGGGAACGGAGGCGCTCGTCGTCGAGGCCGGCGCCAACGTCCCGGGCGAGATCGCCCGGTATCGCGAGATCATCGAGCCGTGCATCGCGGTCGTCACCAATGTCGGAGCGGGGCACCTGGAGGGCTTCGGGTCCCTTGAGGGGGTGATGCGGGAGAAGCTGGCGTTGGCGGAGGGCGTGGAGGTGGCTGTGGTCGGCACCGACCCGCCGGCGCTCGGCGTCGAGGCGCGGGCCCGCGCCGTGCGCACGGTGATCGCGGGGCTCGACGGCGGCGACGTCACCCCCGACCGCATGGCTCTGGACTCGCTCGGCCGTCCGGTGATCGGCGTGGACGGCGTCGAGATCCGCCTCCCCTATCCTGGGCGGCACCTCGCCGCGAATGCCATGCTCGCCTGGGCGGTGGTGCGTGAGCTGGACCTCGAGCGCGCCGCGTCGGCCGCGGCCCTCAGCGCCGTCGCGCTCCCCGGCGGGCGCACCGAGGTGCAGCAGGTGGGCGGGCTTACCCTCCTCATCGACTGCTACAACGCCAACCCCCAATCCTTCCGCGCGGCGATCGAGACCGTGCGCGCCATGCGGGGTGGGCGGCGCCTCGCCGTGGTGGCGGGCACCATGCGCGAGCTGGGGAAGGAGAGCGCGCGGCTGCACGCCGAGGTGGCGAAGGACCTGATGGCGCTCGAGCCGGACCTGCTGGCCATGGTGGGCGACTTCGTTCCCGCCGCGGCCCCGCATGCCCGCCACCTCGGCGAACGCCTGCTCAGCGCGGAGACGCCGGAGGAGCTGGGTCCGGCCCTCAGAGGCCGCTTGCGGGGCGACGAGCTCGTCCTGCTCAAGGCGTCGCGCGGCGTGGCACTGGAACGGCTCATCCCGGCACTCGAGGCGGTGGCGCACACCCGGAACCAGGAAGCCTCGTAACCCGCCCTTGCGACCCGGTCCGGCCCGTCCGAAACTGGTCCTTGCTCCGCAGGACCCGTTCCCCCTGGACCTGGAGCTCCGCATGTCACGCCATTTCGCCCCCCGCCTTGCCGCGGGCGCCCTGCTCGCCGCGATGGCCTTGGGATGCTCTGATGCCTCGGCTCCGTCGGACAACTCCATCGCCACGTTGGCGTCCGCCACCAGGCACGGTCCCACCCTCACCCCGCAGTCGAGCGGCACCACCGCCCGCCTCATCGGCGTACACGCCGTGAGCCAGGATGTCGCCTGGGTCAGCGGGGTCGGTGGCACCTTTGCGGTCACCACCGACAGAGGGGCCACCTGGCACGCGGGAGTCGTACCCGGAGCGGAGGCCTTGCAGTTCCGCGATGTCCAGGGCGTGAGTGCGACGGAGGCCTACCTGCTGTCGATCGGGCCGGGTGCCGAGTCGCGCATCTACCACACCACGGACGGCGGGGAGAGCTGGGACCTCCAGTTCGAGAACGAGGACCCGAGCGCATTCTATGACTGCTTCGCCTTCTGGACGCCGAACCGTGGGTTCGCCTTCAGCGATGCCGTGAGCGGGCGCTTCCCCGTGCTCCGCACTACCGACGGCGAGACCTGGGTGGATATCGGCGACAACCTGCCGGAGGCGCAGCCTGGCGAGTTCGCCTTCGCGTCGAGCGGCACCTGCACCGCCGCACAGGGCGGCAAGCGCGGCTGGATCGGTACCGGCGGCACGGGCGACGCTCGGGTGCTTGCCACGACCGATGGCGGCGAGAGTTGGACGGCGTTCCCAACGCCGATCGTGCAGGGAGCCCCCGAGGGGGCGTCGGGCATCTTCACCATCGACTTCCGCGACCCTCACCACGGCATCCTCGCCGGCGGCGATCTCGTGCGGGAGGCGGAGGTGCTCCCCAACGTCGCCCGCTCCGGGGACGGCGGGGCCACGTGGGAGCTCGCGACCCCGTTCCCCTTCGGCACGGTGTTCGGGTTGAGCTACGTTGGCAAGTCGGGGCTGCCGGCGGTCTTTGGCGTCGCCCGGGGCGGTGTGGCCTGGTCGCCGGACGAGGGCCAGACCTGGAACGAGATTCCCGGCTTCGAGGACTTCTGGGCCGTCTCGTTCGCCAACCAGCATGCGGGCTGGATGGTCGGTGGCGAGGGTAGGATCGTGAGGATCGCCTTCTGATTATACTTCCGGCCGTCACCGGCCGCGCCACGTCGTCATCGCACTGAGGGGCGATGCTCTACCACCTGCTCACCCCGCTGGGGCAGCATTTCCTCTTTTTCAATCTTTTCAACTATCTGAGCTTCCGGGCCGCCGGGGCGACCGTCACGGCCCTCCTCCTCGCCTTCCTCGTCGGCCCCTTCATCATCGGTCGCCTCCGCGCCCGGAAGATCGGCCAGGTGGTCCGCGCCGAGGGACCCGCGTCGCATCAGGGCAAGCGCGGCACGCCCACGATGGGCGGCCTGATCATCATCCTGGCGACGGTCGTCCCCACACTCCTCTGGGCCCCGCTCGACAACCGGTTCGTCCTCTACGCCATCTTCGCCACCGTCTGGATGGGCGCGATCGGCTTCCTCGACGACTACCTCAAGATCGTCCGCGGCAGCTCCCGCGGCCTCGTGGCCAAGTGGAAGCTCGCCGGCCAGCTCTCCTTCGGCCTGCTCCTGAGCCTGATCCTGCTCAAGTGGCCCGTGGTTCCGCCCGAGGTCATTCCCGCCTCCGGCACCACGGTGCCGTTCCTCAAGTTCGTCGTGCTCGTGTTCGCACCCTGGTTCTACGTCGCCTTCGTCACGGCGGTGAGCGGCTTCTTCTCCAACGCCGTGAACCTCACCGACGGGCTCGACGGCCTGGCCACCGGGCTCACTGCCATCGCTGCCGCCGCCTTCGCAGCCTTCGCGTACGTGTTCGGCCGCACCGACATGACCCAGTACCTGAACCTCTATTACCTGCCCTCCGCCGGGGAGCTGGCGGTCTTCTGCGCCGCGTTGATGGGTGCTGCCGTGGGCTTCCTCTGGTTCAATGCCCACCCGGCGCAGGTCTTCATGGGCGATACCGGGAGCCTCGCCATCGGAGGTGCGCTCGGAACCATTTCCATCCTGCTCAAGGCCGAGTTCCTCCTGGTGCTCGTGGGTGGCGTGTTTGTCGCGGAGGGCCTCTCCGTGCTGATCCAGACCGGGGTCTACCGCTGGCACAAGCGAACCCGGGGCAGGGAGTACGCCGACGCGCACCGGGTCTTCCGGATGGCGCCACTCCACCACCACTTCGAGAAGCTCGGCTGGGCCGAGCCGAACGTGGTGATGCGGTTCTACATCCTGGGCGTGCTGTGCGCTCTGGTGGCCCTCTCGACGCTCAAGCTCCGGTGATCTTTGCGCGCTGGCGGCAGTCGGGCCGCGAGGTCGCGGTCCTGGGGTTGGCCCGGAGTGGCGAAGCCGCAGCACTCCTGCTCCGCGATCGCGGCGTGCCGGTGTACGCCTCCGATGCGGGTTCGGGTGCCGACCTCGAGGCCCGGGCCGTGCGCGTCCGCGAGGCCGGCGCGGCCGTGGACCTC
>JBOHSQ010000187.1:0-5432 GCA_050733295.1 Gemmatimonadales bacterium | reverse complement strand
GTCATTGACCCCGCGCGGGCGCGCGGGACCCGGCTTACCGAGTATCAGCCCGGGTTCTTCTTCGCCGCGGATGGAGAGTCCGTGATCTTCACTCCCGGCAGGATGATGCTTGGCAATCGGCCATTTGTCCGGCGCAGCCCGCAGCCGGAGGTCACTTCCTGATCGTCACGGTCAGCGACTCAGCCGAAGGAGCCGCAGGGCACTGCTAGGGCATTGGACACGATCACCCGCGAGCGTTACACTCCAACCGACTTCTAGCCAGCCTGGCCTACCATGCCGACTCAGCGCGACGAAGCGACCCAGGCCGTCCTTCTGGGACTCCTCGAACAGTATCATCTCGGCGGCGACACCCGATTGTATCGCGAGGCCGAGCGTGCGTCGCTGGCCGCGACGGCGACTCCGGGGGTCTATCGCCTCGCGGCGAGCGCGCACCCGAGCGAGACCCTGCTCGACGTCTACGGGCCCGGCTACCCCGTGCAGGCGGAAGAAGTGGGTGCCGGGCTGGCCTTCGCCGAGTCGGCCTCGCCCGACTGGCAGGAAACCAAGGAACTGCGAGTGCTCCAGGCGGGCCGGAACCGGGCTGCCGCGGAAGCGGATTACGTCGAGGTCGAGGTCCGGCTGGCAGATCTCCTGGAACAAGGCGGCACCATGTACCCGGTCCAGTCCGTCGAGGTCGAACGGGCCTGGTACTTCACGCTTCCGTCGGGATCCATCGAGGTGCGCGAAGCGACCTGACGGGCGACCGGGTCCAATGTCGCGAGGGCAAGTCTCGGTCGCGGTCTCAAGGAGTGCATTCAGCCTGAGAATCTGGATCGATGCCGACGCGGCACCCAGGGACGTCAAGGAAGTAGTGTTCCGGGCGGCCAAACGCCTGGCGATCGAAACCGTCTTGGTCGCGAACCAGCGGCTCCAGACACCGCCGGGCAACCCGCTGGTGAGCGCCGTCTGGGTCGATGGCGGCGCCGATGTCGCTGACCAGTACATCGCGACCCATGCCAGTGCGGGCGACTTGGTAGTCACCCAGGACGTGCCGTTGGCCGCGCTGCTGGTTCCCAGGCAAATCAGCGTACTGGATCCGCGTGGCGAGGAACACACGGCCGAAACGATCGGCGAGCGCCTCTCGGTGCGCGACTTCATGGATCAGGCGCGCCTGGCGGGGATCATGACGGGCGGGCCGCCGCCGTACGACGGCCGGGCTAAGCAGGCATTCGCGACTGCCTTGGACCGCGTGCTTACGCGCCTGCGTCGATAGCACCAACACCCTCCGTGCGCAACGATCGGCTCCTGTCAGGAATCCCCTCCGAAGGGCCATGATCGTCTCCCACCATCCGCTGCGCCCGGGGGCTGCTCCACGGCGATACGATGGTGCGCCAACGCGTCCGCGTCGCGCGCGTGGGGCGTGTCGCCATTGGCCCCATCCCGGTGGATTCTCCCAGGGTCATGATCGCCCCGCGCGAGCTGGAAGGAGACGCCTTGGGGCACGATCTCGTCATCCCCTTTGGGTTTCTCCGCTCCTACGTCGTCACCTTCGACTACCCCGGACAACGCATCATGCTGGATCACCCGGCCCTGCCCCCGGCGCCCTAGCCCGTGTCTTGACCCCGGCTCCGGGGCGACGCACCTTCCCTAAGTAACTAAGGGGAGAGCCCGCCATGCCGCCCGCCACCGTTGTTCCCATCCTGCCCGGCACACTCGACGTGCTCATCCTCCACGCGGCCAAGTGGGGGCCCCGACACGGCTACGCCATCAGCGAGTACATCCGCGAGGAGTCCGAGGACGAGCTCCGGGTCGACGAAGGCGCCCTGTACCAGGCGCTCCATCGCCTCGAGCGACAGCGTTACCTGAGCTCGAACTGGGGCACCTCGGAGAACAACCGTCGGGCCAAGTTCTACGAACTCACTCCCACGGGCCGGCGACGTCTCACCGCCGAAGCCGCCAACTGGCGCCGCTACGCCCTGGCCATGAACCGGGTGCTCGGCGTGGCCTGACATGCCCTCGCCGCGGCAGTTCCGCCTCCCCTTCCGCCGGGCTCGCGAGCTCGGGCGCGACATCGATGCGGAGCTGAGTCACCACCTCGCCGCCGCAACCGACGACCTGGTCCGCCAGGGTGTGCCACACCACGAAGCCCTCCTCGCGGCAAGCACGCGACTCGCGGACAAGGCCCGGATCCGTCGCGATCTTCTCCGCCAGGACCGGCGCGCCGAGTGGGAGAACCGGATCATGACCGCAGTGGGCAACCTCCGGCAGGACCTCCAGTTCGCCGCCCGCCTGGCCCGCCGCCGCAGCGGGACGAGCATCCTGATCGTGCTGACGCTGGCGATCGGCATCGGTGTCGCCACGACGTTCGCCGGGACGGTGGACGCTCTGCTGCTGAGACCTCTGGCGCTGGATCGGCCCGAGCGGGTGGTGTCGCTCTGGCGGGTGCCGACCGCGACCGGCATCGCCCAGGAAGTAGCACCCGGCACCGTGGTGGACTGGCATGAACGCGCCAGCAGCTTCGAGGCGCTCGCCGGCGCCGAACCCTATTCCCTGGCGTTCGACGACGGCAGCGGACCGCGGTCGATCGGGACGTGGCGGGTGACCGAGGGATACTTCGACGTGATGCGGTCGGTGCCGGTGCACGGCCGGCTTCTCGAAGCGCGTGACTATGCCGATGGCGCCGACCCGGTGGTGGTGGTGTCACACAGCCTCTGGGCCACCCGCCTCGGCGCCGACCCCGACGCGACCGGACGCATCCTCCCCCTCGGGAACGACCGAACCCCGTTCCGGGTTGTCGGTGTGCTGCCGGCTGACTTTCCCTACACCGATGGTCGCGACCTCTACGTTCCGCGGGTACTCACCGGCGAAGTCCGTTCCAACCGCTTCGCCAACTACTTCCCGACCGTTGCACGGCTCGCGCCCGGCGTCTCCCGCGAGGCGGCCGCGACGGAGCTACGCGAGATCGCCGCGGCCACGGCCCTGGAGTATCCCGAGTCCGACGAAGGGTTCACCGCGGAGGTGGCGCCGCTTGCCGCCTCCATCAGCGCCGACGTGCGGCCCGGTCTCCTCCTCCTGCTGCTGGCCGCGACCCTGATCCTGTTGATCGCCTGTGTCAACGCGGCATCGCTGTTGCTCGCCGAAGCCACCCGCCGCGCCCGGGAGCTGGCGATCCGCGCGGCGCTCGGCGCGGGTCGTGGGCGGATCGTGAGGCAGCTCATCACCGAAGCGCTCCTGCTCGGAATGCTGGCTGGGTCGCTCGGCATTGCCATCACGGTGGGTGGCCTGGCCGCGTTCCGGAGACTCGCACCCACCGGGATGCCGCGGCTCAACGAACTGACGCTCGACATCCGGCTGGTACTCCTCGGCGCGCTGATCTCGGTGTTGGTGGCGCTCCTGGTCTCGGTTCCGACGGCACTGCGCATCGTGTCCGCCGACCTGCATCCGGCGCTGAAGCCCGGCGGCAAGGGCGGCCTCCAGTCGCCGACGGCGATGCGAGTGCGCGGCATGCTGGTGGCCACCCAGGTGTCGCTCGCGGTGGTGCTGCTGGCGGGCGGTGGATTGCTGCTCCGGAGCTGGATGGCGATCACCGCGACCGACCAGGGCTACGCGCCGCGCGGCGTGGCCGGTGCCGAAGCCCACGTCTGGGGCACCTTCCCCGACGAGGCACATCGCTTGGCGTTCGCCAATCGGATCGTTTCCCGGCTCGAGGAAGCTCCCGGAGTCGCGGCCACCATCATCACCACCCTGCCACTCACGACGGCGATCGGCGACGAGGACGCCGAGGTGGCGCTGGGCGGTGCGACGGCGGCCCTCGAGGCACTGGGTTTGGTGGCCCACAATGGGTACTTCGGCCTGATGGGGATAGAGGTTCTCGAGGGCCGGGGAATTGACCAGCGCATCCGCCCCGACGGCGAGGCGGCGGTGGTGGTCAACGCGTCGCTCGCGCGGCGGTTCTGGCCCGCGGGCGGGGCGGTGGGCTCGCTGCTGCAGGTGTCCTACGGCGGTCCCGCAGAGCCACGCCGGATAATCGGTGTGGTCGCCGACGTGCGCTATCACTCGCTCGAGCGCGAACCCGGCCCGACCGTGTACCTGCCCTACGCCCAGAACCCGGGCGGCTCGATCTTCGTGGTCGCCCGGAGCCCCGAGTCGGGGACGCACGCCGCATCGCTGATTCGCCAGTCGCTCCGCGAGCTGGCCCCCACGGTGGCCCTGGACCTGATCGTGACGCTTGACGAGCAGGTCTGGCTCGCAGGGAAGGCCCGCCGCTTCTCGCTGTTGCTCCTGACGGCGTTCGGCGCCATTTCCGCGCTGCTCACCGGAATCGGGCTGTTCGGGCTGATGGCCCACACGATCCGCAGTCGCACCCAGGAGCTCGGGATTCGTCTCGCCCTCGGCGCCTGGCCCGGTCGACTGCGCCGGCTGGTGTTCCAGCAGGCCGTCCGGCTGGTGGCAGCGGGCCTCGTGGTCGGCATGCTGGCGTTCACGCTTGCGAGTGGCTTGATGCGGCGGATGGTCTACGGCGTGGCCACGCTCGATGCGGTGACCCTCGTTGCCGTGGCACTCGTGGTCGGCCTCGTCACGCTCCTGGCGACCTGGGCGCCGGCGCGGATGGCCACCCGGGTCGACCCAGCCGCGGCACTCCGGGCCGAGTAGCGATCCGATGGACATTCCGCGGGTTCCCGGTCGCGAGCGCGGGTGGCGACGCCTCTGGCCGCTTGGGGCGGCCGGCCTGGCCGTGGTCGCGCTGGTTCTCGTGGCGCAGGTGGGACCCGCCGCGCCCAGGATTTCGCGCGACCGGGTGGTGATCGATACCGCCATCCGCGGCGACCTGGTGCGCGAGATCCGCGGACCCGGGGTGCTGGTGCCGGAGCAGCAGCTGCTGATCCCGGCCACGGCGTCGGGTCGCATCGATCGCCGGCTGGTGGAAGCGGGTAGCGAAGTGGACTCCGGCGACGTGCTGCTGGTGATGTCCAATCCCGAGGTCGACCTGCAGCTGCTCGAGGCGGAACGACAACTGGCCGAGGCGCGGTTGGCGCGGCAGCGGTTGGCCGCGGCGCATCAGCTCGACGACCTGGCGGCGCGTGACGGGCTCGCCGCGCTGCGTGCCGAAGTGCGTCAGGCCGCGCGCCAGGAGCAGGTCACCTCCTCGCTGGTCGACAGTCAATGGGTCTCCAGGGTCGAGGCGGCCGATGCCCGGGAAAGGCTCGACGAACTGCGGCGCAGGATCGGCAGCGCCGAACGACGGCTGGCGGTCGCCGACTCGACCTTCCGGACCGAGCTGGCGGCGCAGGAGGAGGAGATCCGTCGGGTGGAGCGGGTTGCCGCGTTCCATCGCAATCGGGTGGCCTCACTCGAGGTGCGCAGCGGCGCCGCCGGTGTGGTGCAGGAGCTGCCCGCGGAACAGGGCGAGTGGATGATGGCTGGTGAGCTGCTGGCGCGAGTCTTCCAACCGG
>JBOHSQ010000186.1:0-28685 GCA_050733295.1 Gemmatimonadales bacterium | reverse complement strand
CTCGAGACCGACCGCCGGATCATCCGGCGGAAAATCCAGGGCCTCAAGGCGAAGCTCCGCGGCGTGGAGCGCCACCGCGCCAACCTGCGAAAGGGCCGCACCCCGCTGCCCACCGTGGCGCTCGTCGGCTATACCAACGCCGGGAAGTCGAGCATTCTCCGGGGCCTCTCCGGCCAGCACGACATCCTGGTCGAGGACCGGCTCTTCGCCACGCTCGACACCCTCACCCGCGAGGTGGACCTGGGGGAGGGCTACCGGGCCCGCGTGGTGGACACGGTCGGCTTCATCCGCAAGCTGCCCCACCACCTCGTCGCGAGCTTCCGCGCCACGCTCGAGGAGGCGCGGGAGGCGGAGGTTCTCCTCCACGTGGTGGATGCCAGCCACCCGGACTGGGACGAGCACTGGACGGTCGTCGAGGGCGTACTGGCGGAGCTGGAGCTGGACGAGAAGCCCGTGCTCCCCGTGTTCAACAAGATGGATGCGGTGGAGGATCCGGTCGGCGTCGCGCATCGCGTCCGGGAGCTGCATCCCGACGCCATCTTCGTGACGACCGTGCGCACCGACGGCCTCGAGCCCCTGAAGGCGGCCATTCGCGCGCGCGAGCAGGCCGCCCGCCCGACGGTCCGGGTCGAGGTGCCCCACGCCCAGGGACGTCTGCTCGCGGCCCTCTACCAGGCCGGCGAGGTGATCGGGCGCCGCGCGGTGGATGGTGGGGTGGAAGTCTCGGTCCGGCTCCCGCTGGACCAGGTCGCGCGCTTCCGCGCTGCGGGACTCGAGGTGCGGGCCGTCCGCTGATCAGCCGGTGGTGCGGCTGGCGCGCACCTCGGACCAGAACCCTGCGGTGTGCCCGGCGACTGCCTCGTCCGTGAACTCGGCCAGGACCCGGCGGCGTCCGGCCTGCGCCAATCCGTCGCGCCGCGCCGGTTCGTCGATGAGCGCCTGGATCGACGCGGCCAGCTCCTCTGGATCCTCTTCCTGCACCACGGCTCCCGCCTCGCCCACCAGCTCCGGCAGGATGCCCGAGCGCGTCGCCACGACCGCGATGCCCCGGGCCATCGCTTCGAGCGCCGTGGCACCAGTGGACTCCACCCAGTCGGGCGTCGAGCGGGGCGGGATGACGACCGCATCGAAGCCGGCCCAGCGGGGGGCGAGCAGCTCCGGGCGGATTGCGCCGAGCCACGTCACCCGCGCCGCGATCCCCAGGCGCTCGGCCAGCTCCTCGAGCGCGTGCTGCGCCGGACCGCTTCCCGCGACCACGACGCGCCACGGGCCGAGCAGCCGCACGCAGGCCCGGAACAGCAGGTCCAGCCCGCGCTCGGGGACGAGCCGCCCCACGAACCCGATCACGAAGTCGTCGTGCGGATCTCGGACCACCTCGACCGGGGCGTTGATCCCGAACTGCGGCAGCACTGCGCCCGGCACCCGGCGGGCGAAGCGCTGTGCCAGCGCGAGCGCGCCCGAGGTGGCGGCGGCGATCCCGGCCGCGCGATGGAGGGTCCGCCGGAGCCGCAGCCGTTCGCCCAAGGGTCGCGGCCGCACCAGGCCTCCGCGCGCGTAGACCACCACCGGCACCCCGGCCCGGTACGCCGCGGCCGTCGCCACCGCGGCGGCGTGCGTGCCGGGCTCTTCCTCCACCTGCACCAGGTCGGGGCGGAACTCGGTGAGCAGGCGGCTCAGCGATCGCCGGTGCCAGCGCGCCGCCGCGGGATCGCCCAGCTCGCCGTCCACGCGAAGCGGCACCACGCGGATGCGGCCGTCGTCGCTGTGGGGAATGCGTGCGGGCGCACCACCTTCCGGCGGGGGCCAGGCGGCGGGGACCGCCAGTGCCATTGCGTGGCCGAGGCGCGCGAGGGCGATCGCCTTGCCGCGCCGGGCCGGGTCGGAATAGGCGTGAGAGAGGATGATGGCGCGCACCGGACCTCGAGTCGAGGAAACAACGGCGCAAAAGATCACCCGCTCCTCCCCAACTTCCAAGTGGGGGTATACTTCCCCGACCCACGGGGGGCACATGCGTGTTCTTCACCTCGCGAAGTACTTCTGGCCCCGGTCCGGTGGGATGGAGCGGGTGGTGCAGGATCTCGCCGAGGGTGGCGCGGAGCTGGGGCTCGAGGTCCAGGTCGTCGCCGTCGAGACACTGATCGGTCCCCACGGCGGCCGCCCGCGCGGGACCAAGCTTCGTCGGGTTACCTCGTTCGGCGCGCTGGGGCAGCAGGAGCTCGCGCCCGGCTACCTCGTCGCCGCCTGGCGCGCCGCCGACATCGTCCACCTGCATCATCCGCATCCCCTCGCTGACGTCGCCGCAGTGCTCCGCCCTCGTCGCACACGCCTGGTCGTCACCCATCACAGCGACGCAGGCCCTTCGCTCGACCGGCATCTCGCCCGGCTCGCTCTGCGCCGTGCGTCCCGCGCCGTGGTCCCCAGTCGCGCACACGTCGCCCTCTCGAGCGAGCTTCGCGGCTTCGAGGACAAGGTCAGCGTCATACCCTTCGGCATCGATGAGCGCCGCTGGCTCACGGTCCCCGCCGAGCCGGACCGCGGGCCGGTGCGGGCGCTCTTCATCGGCCGGCTCCTCAAGTGGAAGGGCGTGGACGTCCTCCTCCGCGCCCTGGCCCTCACCCCCGACGTGCACCTCGACGTGGTCGGCGAGGGCCCGGATGGACCGCGGCTCCGCACCGTGGCCCAGGCGGTGGCGGTGAGCGACCGGGTGCGCTGGTACGGCAACTACCCCGACGACGACCTCCCCCGCCGCATGGCGGAGGCTCACTTCCTCGTGCTGCCTTCCGTGACCGTCGACGAAATGTTCGGGCTTGTGCTGCTGGAGGCCATGGCGAGCGGCCGGCCCATCATCACCACGGAGCTGCCGAGCGGCGTCCGCGAGGTGAATGCGGCGGGGGTCACCGGACTCGAGGTTCCGGCGCGCGACCCGGCGGCGCTGGCGCGCGCCATGACCGCGTTGGCGGAGGATCCGGTGCGCCGCCGCACGATGGGCGAGGCCGGGCGGCAGCGGGTGTTGGAGCGCTTCACCCGGCGGCGCATGGTCCAGGAGTATCTCGAGGTCTACGCCAACGCACTCGGACGCGCTCCCGCCATCCCGGCCTGACGCAGGACCTCAGCCGGAGGCGGGCGCGCCGCTGTCCGTGGACGCGAGCGCGCGGCGCGCGCGCTCGGTGATCTGCTGGCGGGCGGGCCAGAACCCGGCCCAGGGGTCGGCGGCACGGCCCGTGGCCCGCCCGAACGCCTCCCAGATGTCGAACGCGTCGCCCCCGTCGATCGATTCCAGTTCCTTCCATCCCACCGGCATCGCGACCGGCGCACCGGACCGTGCCCGGACCGACCACGGGGCGACGCTCGTGGCACCCCGCGAGTTCCGCAGCCAGTCCAGGTAGATCCGGCCCTTCCGCTCCGCCTTCCGCGCCCGGAGGATGAACTCCTTCGGAAACTGCCGGCCCAGCGCCCGCGCCACGCCTTCCGCGAAGTCCGCCACCACTGCCCAGTTGTTCCGGCGCTGGAGTGGCAGCGCCACGTGCAGTCCCTTCCCGCCGCTGGTCATCGCCCAGCTCGATAGTCCCAGCTCCCGCAGGGCATCTCGGACGGCGAAGGCCGCGCTGCGAACCCGGGCCCAGCTGACGCCCGGACCGGGATCGAGGTCGAACACCATCCGGTCGGGCATCTCGATGCGGTCCGCCCGCGCACCCCAGGGATGCACCTCCACCACTCCGTGCTGGGCCAGGCTGATGAGGCCCTTCTCGCCTTGCACCACGGGGCACGGTTCGCGGGAACCGTCGGCCTCGGTGATCGGCACCGCGGCCACGCCGGCCGCGCCGGTGACCGTCCAGTGGCGCTGGTAGAAGCAGGGTTGCCCGGTGCCCCGCGGGCAGCGGAGCAGGGCCACGGGCCGCCCGAGTACGTGCGGCAGCATCCGAGGGCTCACGGCCTCGAGGTAGCGGGCCAGGTCGAGCTTGGTAAGCCCGAGGCGGGGATAGAGGACCCGGTCGGGATGCGTGAGCGCCACCCCGGCCACCGTCACCGCGCTCACCCGCTCAGCGTCTCGACCGCGGGTACTTCCCGCGAAGGAAGCTCAAGAACCTCGGGAGGAATGGTCGCCACCAGGCGTTGGAGGAGGGCAGCGGCGCGATCGACCGCCTCGCATACCTGTGCGAGGCGGGGATCAGAATGCCCGGCAGCGCAAGGAATGCGCTCGATGACTTCGCACGTGAGCTGGATGACACTCAGTTGTCCGCGTAACGCGTGGACCAGTTGGGCTGCATCGGACTCGCCTCGCATGGCGGCCTCCCCTGCACGTCGCGGCTGGGCCGGACGTGCGTGCTGGCAGTCGTGTCCGCTCCGTCGCGACAAGCATGCCAGCGGGAGCGTGGTGGGCTTCCGCTCGGGTGGCGCCGGGAAGCGCGTGCGATTCCCCGCGTTGGCCCGATTCTGGCGCGATGAGGTCAGTGCTCGCGCCTCCCCCTCAAAGCGGGAGAAACCACCGGAATCCGTGGTCAGGGCGGCGCGATGGCGGGTCATTCTGGCTCCCGCTGCGATTCGCATGTGATGAGAGGTGTCCCATGCTGAGATGGGCTCTGATCTGCTTCATAGTCGCGCTGGTCGCGGCGCTCTTCGGTTTCGGCGGGATCGCAACCACCGCCACCGGGATCGCGAAGATTCTGTTCTGGGTCGCGATCACCATCTTCCTGGCTACCCTGGTGGCCGGGCTGACCACGCGGGGCAGGGCCCCGCCCGTCTAGCCTCCCGGCTCGCAGTGCCCCAGCGGGACCATGCGCATCGCGCGCATGGCCCCTGGAGCCGGCTTGCCCCGGCCCAGCGGCAGCCCTTGATTTGTCCAGCCCGGATTGCTGTGTGGTGATGCCACCGGCGGTGGGATGAATGGAGCTGGTGGCGGCAGGTCGGTCGGTGAGGCGCGCGGGCCCTTAGCTCAGCCTGGTCAGAGCACCGGACTCATAATCCGAGGGACGCAGGTTCAAATCCTGCAGGGCCCATCGTACGTCCGATTGCAAAGCTATCCCATCACATCAAGTGCTGACGTTGAACGGATCGGTCTCGGCCGAGCCCAGCCCGGGCGCGCTTGCGACCAGGGTGTAACCGGTCCCGGGTTCGTCCACCCTGAGCGAGGAGAAATTCGCGATCCCGTTGTCGGTGGGCCGCGTCCGGTCGCCGTGCAGGCCCGGATCCGCTCCGCCGGGATTCGACCCGATGCTGAGCGTGATGATCGTGCCGTCGATCGGGACGATGTTGCCGAAGGCGTCGACGATCCCTACCCGCGGCGCCGGCTGGATGTTCTCGTCCTCGTCCTCGTTGTTCGGCTGTATCAGGAAGCGCAGGCCCGTGGCGGTGCCGGCGGCGATAGCGAACGTATTGCTCACGGCGTTGCTCACCCCCGGCGCATCGGCTCCGAGCTGGTAGCCCGTGCTCGCCACGTCGATGCGCAGGTTGCTGAACGTGGCCACCCCTGCCGTGGGCGCTACGGACAGCGTGCCCTGGAGCTCGGCGTTCGTCGGGTTCTGCGACAGCTCGATCGTCACCGGTCCCGCGGCATCGGTCACCGGGTTCCCGAATTCATCCGTGAGCGCCACGGACACCGCTGACAGCGTCGTGCCCGCAGTGCCGTTGGTTGGCTGCGTCGCGAAGGTGAGGTCTGCGAGTGGGCCGGCCGCGATGGCGAATCCGTCGCTGGTTTCCGAGGTGAGCTCGTCGGCCTCGGCCCGGAGCTGGTAGCCCGTCCCCGCCTTCTCGATCTCGAGCGAAGTGAAGCGCGCCACCCCCGCCACCGAGCTGACCGAGGTGTTGCCGCCGAGTACCGCGCCGCCCGGCCCTGCGGCGAGTTCCACGCTGATGGTCCGATCGGCGTCCACCACGTTGCCCAGGGCGTCGAGGATCACCACCTCCACCGCGGGCGAGAGCGGCGCGCCGGCTGTGCCGTTGGGCGGCTGGGTGCGGAAGCCGAGCCGGGTGGCCAGGCCCCCGGTGATCCCGAACGGGTTGCTCTGGTCCTCCTCCAGGCCGGACGCCGTGGCCCGCAGCGCGTAGATGCCGAGCTTGTTCACGGTCAGATCGTCAAAGGTCGCGATCCCGTCCACCGCATTGCGGGTGGTCGTACCGCCGAGCGTGGCGGCCTGCGGGTTCGCGGCCAGCGAGAGGGTGATCGCGGTGGTGGCCGCCTCGACCCGGTTGCCCGCGGCGTCGGTCACCCGCACCGTCACCGGTGGGTCGATGATCTCGCCGGCCGGCGTGGTGGTGGGCTGCTGGACGAAGTCGAGCGCTGCCGGGGCCCCGGGAGCGATGGAGAACGAGCCGCTCTCGTCGCTGTCGAGGCCCGTGCTCGACGCGCCAAGCGCGTAGCCCGATCCGGCCAGGTCTACCGTCAGGTCGTCGAACCGTGCGATGCCGTTCACCGTCGTCACGCTGCGCGTGCCGCCGAGCTCGGCGTCGGTCGGGTTGTCGGACAGGCGCACCGTCACCGTCCGCTCCGGGCTGCTCACCACGTTGCCGAGAGCGTCCCGGACCGCCACCGTGGGCACCGGGCGCAGGGGCGCCCCCGAGGTCCCGTTGTCGGGGTGGACGGTGAAGACCAGGCGCACCGCCTCTCCTGCCGTGATGTCGAACGGGCCGCTGTTCGTGGGCGTCGCGTCGGCCCGGAAGGCCACCAGCGTGTATCCGGTCCCGACCTTGTCGAAGATCAGGTTGCTGAAGGTGGCGACCCCGTCCACCGGCGTCACCGACTCGGTGCCGGAGAGGGTCGCGCCACCGGGGTTGGCGGCCAGGCCGATGGTGATGGGACCGCCGTCGTCATCGGTGATGATGTCGCCGTTCTGGTCGGTCACCGCCACGCGGACCGGCGGATCCAGCGGCTCGCCGGCTTGCCCGTCGGGGGGCTGGTCGATGAACGTCAGCGTGGGCGCGGGTTCGGGGAGCACGGTCACTGACGCGGCGCCTTCCACCCCCTCGATCGTGGCGGTGATGCGCACCGGTCCGCCCACCTGCTCTCCCTTCACCACGCCGGCGCTCGACACCGAGGCGATCGTCGGCTCGCCGCTCGACCACGTCGCGGGGCGGCCTTCGAGGACGTTGCCGTCCTCGTCGTATGCCGTCGCCATGAGCGTGAGCTGCTGGCCGACCCCGATGGCGCCTTCGCCCGGGACCACGATGACGTCCGCCACCGCCGCGGGCTGCACCGTCACCGTCACGTTCGCGGACTTCCCCTCCGAAAACGCGGTGATGACGGCGTCCCCCACCGCCATCCCCGTCACCGATCCGGCCGGCGTGACGCTCGCCACGCCGGCGTCGCTCGTGGACCAGGAGACCGACGCGTCGTCGACTTCGCCGCCGCAGGAGTTGAGGGGGACCGCTTCGAGCAGGAGGGATTCACCCACTGCCACCGAGGGATCGGAAGGCGTCAGCGCCACGCTGGCGACCACCGCGGGGCCCGCCACCGAGTCGCAGGGATCGTCGCCCCCGCAGCCGAGGACGACGAGCAGGGCCGCGGCCAGCGCCGCGGCGGCCCTAGAGGCCCACGCCGATGCCGAGCCGCGCGGTCGCATAGTCGGAACTTGAGGCGTCGGTGACCACAAAGTACTGCCCGCCAAGGTCGAGGTTTACGCGCTGGCCCAGCCGCACCAGGAGCCCCCCGCCGCCGCCCAGCACCACGTGGACTTCGTCGTCGCACCGGTCCCGGCTGCACACCAGCTTCCCGGCGCCGCCCCGTCCGGCGAGGTAGATCGCGGTGCCGCTGCCGGCAAAGGCCACGTACCGGGGCTCCAGGAAGGCAAGCGAGAGCGCGATCGTGAGGTCCACGTCACTCGCCTGGTAGACATCGCTCCGCTGGTAGCCGAGCCCGACCGACCAGCGGCTGAACGTGTACCGCACCTGCACGTCGTAGCCGAGCCCCGCGTCCGATTCGAGGCCGTCCGGCGTGGAGACCGGCAGGATCACGGCGGCCGATCCCTGGAGCGACCAGCGCTGCAGCGACTGGCAGGCGGCCGGCTGGGCCACTGCAAACAGGACCAGCGCTATGGGGGCGAGGCGCGGAATCATCCAGGCGGACGAGGCGGCGGGACCGCTCAGCGGGGACCGCCGTCGAGCGGCTGGGCTCCCGCCAGCAGCCACTCGCCGTCCTGCTCCCGGGCCGCCAGGCGCACCCGGATGTCGCCCCGGCGGGTCACTCCGAAATCGCCCCGCCACTCGAGCGTGAGCGTCGCGTCGGCATAGGCCGTGCCCTCGTTGACGGTCACGCTCCCGATGCGGGTCGTGCCCACACTCGGGCGCACTCGCTCGGCGAACCGCAGCAGGTCGCTCCCGCGGGCGTCGATGGAGGTCATCTGCCGGGTCAGGGCCCCGGTCCCGGAGGTGCGGACCTGGCCCAGCGCGCCGGCGAACCGCATGGCCCCCTGCGTGAGGGTCGTGCGTGCCTGCTCCACCGAGGCGGTGCGGGTGGGTGCCGCGCGGTCCGGCACCAGCGATGGCTGCGGGGGCGAACCCACCTCGAGCGGCGCGATCACGGTCCGGGCCACCGGCTCCGGTTCCCGGTCCGTGCTGGTCCCGCTGGCGGCCGGGGTCCCTCGTGGCGGTGGCTGGTTCGCGGGGGGCTGCGTGAGCCTCGCGACTTCGCTGGCCGCCGCACGCTGCTGCCTCCGGATCTCGTCCAGGGACGGCTGGGATGGGATCGGTTCCGGCACGTCACGTTCCGGCGGTGCCTGCGCCAGCTCGGTCGCGGGCTCGGGCACGGTGTCCCGCGCGGGTGTCGGGTCCAGGCGCGTTGTCCCCGCTCCCCTGGCGTCATCGAATGACGCGACCGTCCGCGCCGGTGCCGGGTCGAGCTCGGTGGAACCGGAGCCCAGCACGTCGTCGAAGGAGGCAACGGGCCGGGGTGGGGGTGTGGCGACCCTGCTCTCGGTCCGCTCGGCGCTTCGGGGCGGTGAGGCCTCGGGGATGGCGGCCGCTTCCATCGCCCCCACCTCGGGTGGCGGGGTCGGGCTCTGGGCGCCGGAGATGCCGTCGAGCATCTGAGGTTCGGCGGGGCCCGGCTCGGGGCCCTTGGCCATCATCGCGCCAATGCCCACCCCGATCGCGAGGATGATCCCCACCGTGGCGGCGGGCCGCCATCGCGACCGCCGCCGCGGCTGCTCCGGCCAGACCCCGCGCGGCTGCTCCTCGAGCTCCTCGGGCGGGAGGAGCACGACGGCGTCGGGCTTCACGAGTGCGGGATAGGGGCGTTCGTCCATGGCTCTATCTGCTTAATACCCCGCGACCGGAGATGCAGTCAACACACTGGCGCTGCGGGGGCTGCGCGAGGACGGCGGCCCCGGGCAAATGTGCCTCGGGAACGCCCGTAATGTGCCGGGGGGTGGGGATCCGGATTGTGACCGGGGCCACCGTCGGGGAGACGGTGTAAGCCCTCGCGAATGCACGGTTTCAGCGGCCGCGAAGCGGCCTCAGGGTAATCCCGTCCGGGCAGGCGGGACATGAACCGTCGGACAGGCGCCACGCGGACCCGCACCGGGGACAGAAGGTCGAGCCGCCGTCCTCCGCGCCGCTGCCCGGGTCGGCCACGAGCGCGGCCATTTCCGATGGTGGGATCAGCCGGCCCAACTCCGCAAGCGCGGGATCTCCCGCCAGGTGGTCCCACACCGCCGGGCGGATCCACGCCCGGAACTGGACTGGTGAGAGCGCCACCCGTGTTGCCGCCAACGGCGTCGCCGACGCGAGGGCGGCTTCGTGCACCACCTCGATCGCGCGCGGCGCAGCGAAGGGTGAGAGGCAGGCGAGCCCACGGCGCCACGCCGTGCCGCGACTCGCCCCGAGTGCGCGGAGGGCAGCCCCGCACACGGCGCCGGTGGCGACGGACGCGGCCGCGGTGACGATCAAGCCGGCGAGGAATCCGCTGACACCCGCCTTCGCGATCGCGAACGGGATGCCGAGGACCAGCGAAGCCAGTGTGAGGCCGCCAAGCACGGCCAGTGCCGGGGTGAAGCGGCGGGCGGTCGTCCATCGCGAGGCGAGTTCTCCCGGGTCCGGATGTGGGGCGCCGTCCTTCACCGGTGGCACGAGCACGCTCACCGTGAACGGTGCCCACCAGGACACCATCGTGGTCCGGCTCTCCGTCGCCGGTTCGTCGGCCACGCGCCACCCGTCCCACATCGGGCGCCGAAGCACGAGGGCCCCGGCGGGAACCCGCCGGAGCCCCTCGAGCAGTGCGATGCCGGCCAGCAGGCCGGCGGTGCCGTAGTCGATGCCTTCGAGAACGCCCATCAGGCTTGCGCGGGCTCGTCCTTCCGGCCGGTGAAGAACCGCTTGATGACGGCACCGGCTGCGACCAGTCCCGCCACGATCACCTTCCAGAGCTTCGCCAGCACGCCCGACTTCGCTGCGAGCGCGCCCGCGCCACCCGCCACCAGCGCCGTGAGGCCGTACTTCGCGATCTTGTCACCCTCGCGCCACTCGGCATACCGGTGACCCGTCTTGAACTCGAAGCCGGTCAGCACGCTGTTGAACGTGGCCAGCGCCGTGGCGTAGTCCGTGGGGTCCGCCACGAGGTCGGCGGACATTACGCCGCCCCGGCCGAGCACCCGGACCGAATGGTTGAGCCCCTGGCCACCGTCCGGACTGCTGGTGCGGATCGCCCAGGTCAGGTTGTGGGTGGCGGCGTCGTAGTACGGTGCGCGCTCCCAGCCCACCAGGTCGAGACGGCTCCAGCCGCGCCGCTCCCGCTCCTCGTTGGCGGCGTCATTACCCTCGCGCAACGAGGTGAGGATCCCGTCGGCGTCGAGCTTGTCCTTTTCGTCGTCCTTCACGTAGCCGCTCCGGTCGTACTCGAACACGACGAACCAGCTCCCGGTCACCTCGCCCTGCGACTCGACCTTGCAGAAGAGGACGCCCCGCTCCTGCCCGTTCGTCGGGTTCTGGGTCAGCTCGAGGAACTGCTTGGTGCCGTCTTCACCGGTGAACAGGCAGGATCCCGGCACCCGCACCTGGGCCTCGTCGCCGAGGTCGCCGAGGACCGGGCCTTCCTGCCAGGGAATGCTGGCGAACGGATCGTCCTGCTGGTCCTGCGCAAACAGTGGCGCGGCCAGGCACACGACCAGACCGCACGTGACGAGCGCACGACGCATCTTGGCCCTCCCGAGGGCGTGGCAATTTGCCGGGCGGAATAGTGACAATACTGCCCCCGGGACTGGGGAGGGCAAGAAGCAGGCCCCGGGGCGTCCCGATTCCTATGGTTTGGCACGCCGATGAGGGCAGGAAACACATCGTCTTGAGGACCCAGTCCAGGCCGCTTCCTGCGTCCTCGAGGATGGTCCGGAGGTTTTCGAAGGCTGCCGGGCCTGGGCTTCGAACGTCGGTCCCGCGACCGCACCGGTCACCGGATCGAGGCCCCCTGTCCGGCGACGAAGATCTACCCGAGATACTGGATGGCCTGGGAGGAAGGTCCCCGGCAAGGGATCCGCGGACTCTCGAGCACTGTGTACGCCTTGTCCATGCGTGCCTCCGGTGTCGGTGGGTTCGCCCAGGGTCGCAGATCTTTTGCGAACCTTCCGGGGTCGGCACGCCATGTTCCCGCCTGCCACGATGGACGGAGACTCTATGGCAGGTCCGCTCGCTGCGAGCCACTGCTCGTGCGGAGGGTTGCCCGCGTGAGGAGAATCAGCACCGCGAGACTCATCATGGTCCCGAACGGGAGGTACCACATGCTGGCTATGGCAGAGAGGAGCAGGGCCCGCCGGCTCCATGACGCACGGAGCAGGAAGCCGACCGCCGCAACCAGCCAGGCCGCTCCAAGGAGCACGTGAACCGACCTCATGAGCGTGGAGCGTGGCTCGATGCCTACGGCGGACACGACCTGCGCCCAGGGGCCGAGCTGGCCATCATGGGCGCCCGAGCGGGGCGTGACGTAATCGCCGCGGGTGAACGCGTGCAGGCCGTCAAACGCCAGCCATCCGCCCTGGATGAGTGCCAGGATAGGGATGGCACTCCGCATCCAGCTCATCGGGCGTTCATGGCTTCAGGCTGGCGTTCGCGAGTTGGGCGATCGCTGCCAGTGTCGTCTGGGCGGCATTCAGGCCCAGCCGGAAATCGCTGTCGGAGTACGTGTCGTAGCGGTCGGTCGGCTGGTGCCAGTGGGGATTCCAGCCGGCACCGATGTGCATGCCGCGCTCGTTCTCCCGGAGGCTGATCGCGGGGGTGAAGTCCATGAACGGCGACGAATCGGTGTTCGTCATGTGGTTCCCCACCGCGGCGGGGTAGTCGGTCGCGTACTTCTCGTTGGCGTCCCGGAAGAAGAACGCGAGCTTCATGGCGTCTTCGGCGAAGCGGGACGTGGACTGGAACTCGATGTTCACGTCGGCCTCGGGTCGCTGCGCGGGGCTGACGCCGCCGTCCGGTCGGCGCATCCCGTGGTCGAACAGCATCATGTCGTGCTGGACCATGCCCAGCCAGCGGGGCTCGGGGTATCGGCCCGACCCGGCGGGATCCTCCTTGCCCTGGAGCCCGGCCCGTGCCTCCACATAGGCCCGGGCGCCGTGCAGGCCGGTCTCCTCGTTGTTCCAGAGCACGAAGCGGATGCTCCGTTCGGTCTGGATGTCGGGGCTGCTGAGCACTCGCGCCAGCTCCATGACGAGCGCTGTCCCGGAGCCGTTGTCGTTGGCGGCTTCGCCCCATCCGAGGCCATCCATGTGGGCCCCCACGATGTACATCTCCTGCGGGCGGATGCTGCCAACCTTGGTGCAGTACACCTGCTGTCGCGGCCCCGGCGCCGTCGGCTGCGCGTTGAGCCGGCGGAGCGCCGAGTCCGGTTGGGCCAGTGAATCACTGTTCACGCCGGTAGGTTGGACGATGCCGCGATAGCGCGATCCCCCTTGTCCGCGTCGGACTTCGCCGCTCGCGATGACGGGAGGCCGGGGCGGAGCCGGAGCGGGGGGTGCGAGGGGTGCGGTGGGTGCGGCGGTTGGAGGCGCCTGGTCGGGTGGAAGTGGCTGGTAGGCGTAGTCGAAGCGCTCAGTGACGCAGCCGTAGCTGATCAGCTGTACTTCGATCCAGTCGATGGCCGCCCGATTGCGATCGGTGCCCTGGCGCCGGTCCCCGAATTGGGTCAGTCCCTTGATCGTGGCCTTGTAGCGCTCGAGGTCCAGCCGCGCGACGAGCAGCTGGACGGGATCGACGGGGGGCGCGGGCACTTGCCCGTGGAGTGCCGCGGTCAGGGCTGCAAGTGCAGCTGGAACGATGCCGAGGGTCACGCCCTGCCTTGCTCGCATTCCTTCCTCCTTTCGGCTCCGAGATCCGGGTCATGACCCGATGTGGGCGGCCTCGAGCGAGCGGACGGTTCAACGCGAGATACGGTGTACTTCCATCGTCCAATAGTCCCTGATCCAGGTCTTGCCACGGTCGAATGTGGCATCGGCGCGCCACAGGAACCGGTCAGGCTGGATGGCGAAGTAGCGAAAGCGGACCAGCATTGGCCCATACCATTCCGTCAACAGCCGGCTGTCCCCGGCGGTCCACATCAGCCCCGGCTGCCATGCGCCGGCATTGGTGGTGATGCCCTGCATCTCCCAGAGTTTGCGGTCCGGATTGTAGGCGCGATACGTCCACGTCCCGGCGTCCCAGGTCGAGGTCGGGTCGTCCGGGCGCCAGTGATCCTCGATCAGCGCTCCCTGGCCGCCCGTCTGCTTCTTCGTGAAGACCCAATGCCCGGTGAAGGGGGGAGTGAACGAGCCATCGCGATTCCGCGCCTGGAAGGTGAAGCGCCACGTGCCGACGAGGAAATCGTAGTCGGAGGGCTCGCTTCTTCCGGTGAGCGTGTCCGCCACGTCGAAGTTCGCACCCAGTGTATCCGGCAGCGCGATCGCGCGCGCTACCGCCTGGTTCTGTGCGAATGCGGGTGCGGCCGTGAGGAGCAGTGCAAGTACGGCGAGAGGGAGGGGTCGCATGGGGCGTTCCTCTCAGATCATGGAAGAGTGCCGGATGCCCGGGGGTGGCCGAAGCACGATACATGGCCGTCCGTCCCTGAGCTCGAAGCCTCTCAGGCCATCATGGGTGTCCATGAGGCGCGGAGATCCCCAGGGCGCGCGCCTAGGGAACCCAGCCGGGCAACGCGGCGGCCTGCTTCACCCAGGTCGCCATCCGCGCCTCGTCGAGCTCGTCGCCTTCGTGGATGTCGAGGTATCGTGTGTTCTTGTCCTTGCTGGGGCCGGGCGGGACCGGTCGCAGCGAGCTGCCGCGGAAGAAGCCCACCTTCACGTAACGGGTGAAGACATGGAACGTCAGAAACCAGCCCTGGCCCTCCACGCCGTAGAACGGCGAGTTCCACTTCACCGCCTTGCGCACGTTGGGCACGTTGCGCGCGATGACCGCGTCGAGGCGCTCGCCAATAGTGCGCTTCCAGCCCGGCATCGCGGCGATGTACACCTGCACCGGGGCGTCGCCCTCTGCCTTCGCGATCTGCGGGTTGCCGCCTGAAAGCAGCTTCACCGGCTCGGCCTTCCTCGCGCCTGGCTTGACCTTCTTGGCCGGCGGGGCGTTCCGGGCCACCGCGGCCTTCACCAGCGCCTTGAACGCGCGAGCATCGACCTTCTCCCCTTCGTGGATGTCGATCGCCCTTCGCGTGTTGCCTTCCAGGCTGGAATTGAAGAGGCCCGTCGGGTCCGGGATGCCGGCCCCCCGGGCGAGCGTGAGCTTCACGACCTTGGTGTACGCCTCCCCGGTGCAGACGATCCCGTGGTGGGACCAGACCGGATTGCCCCACTTCCACTCCTCGGTCATCTCGGGGTCGGCTTCCTGGATCAGCTTCCTCATGTGCGCCAGCGTCTCCCCGCGCCATCCATCCAGGTCGCGGATCCGCTGGTCGATGAGCCGGGAAGGGGGATTCCCGGTTGCGTCCGCCTTCGGCGGAGACTTGGACTTGGTCGCCACGTACCTTCTCCAGCTGGTGGTGATGCCCAACGCGCGGCGCTGCTCTGCGGCGCCCCACGGACGATGCGGCCGCGGGCCAGCCGCGCGTTCAGGCGGGCCGTCGCCCGCCGCGCCACTTGGCGGCATGCGGCAGCACGAACAGGTACAGGCCGCTGGACAGGAGCAAGGCGAGCGGGAGCAGCGGTGCGTAG
The DNA here is from genome assembly GCA_050733295.1 of Gemmatimonadales bacterium. Taxonomy (GTDB): domain Bacteria; phylum Gemmatimonadota; class Gemmatimonadetes; order Gemmatimonadales; family GWC2-71-9; genus JAICEH01. The sequence continues at coordinate 13,575 of JBOHSQ010000186.1, read as the reverse complement.
GTCACCCAGGCGGGAGGCTGCCCCCGCGACATCGCAACGAAGTTGGCGATGACGGTCAGCGTGAAGGCCATGGACAGCCACCGGTGGATCTGCCGAATCCATTTGCTCCAGTTCATGGAATCCTCGCGAGCAGGTCGACGAGCTTGCCGCCCATCATCCTCCAGCCGTAGCGCGCGCCGCCAAAGTTCTTCTTCTGGTCCGGCGTGAAGCCCGACTGCACCAGGGACAGGCGCGTGCCCGAGGCCGTGGGGGTGAGCGTGAAGTTCACGACGGTATTGAGCTCCATGTCACCGACGACCCACGTGTAGCAGATCTTCCTCTGCGAGTCGATCTCGAGGAGCCGGCAGTTCACGGTGCCGTCCCACCCGGGGTACGGCTGCGTCTCGAACGTGAACGCGGCCCCCGGCTCGAGGCTGAGCCCGACGACGGGCAGGAGCCACTCGCTAAGGAGGACGGGGTCAGTGAGGGCGCGCCACACCTTCTCCGGCGAGTGTTGCAAATCGAACTCGAAGGAGATGGTGTCGGTTTGCGACGGGGCGGTCGTATCGATGGGGTTCATTCGCCCATTCTCTCCAGCAGTGCTTCGAGGCGTTCGACGTGCTCGGTCCAGAATGCGCGGTAGTGCGCGATCCAGTCGATGAGCGGCTTCATCCCGCGCGACTCCACCCGGTAGTAGACGAGGCGCCCCTCGCGGCGGTCCTTCACCAGGCCGGCGTGTTTCAAGGTGGCGAGGTGTTGCGAGACCGCCGGCTGCGAGATCTCGAACCGCGCCGTGAGGTCCTTCACCGCCGCTTCGCCACGTGTGAGCGACTCGAAGATCGCTCGGCGGCTGGGGTCCGCCAGCGCCTGGAAGATCCTGTCCTGGGCCACGGCCGCGCTCGGCATGGACAACATATAAGCAACAGCTTATTGGATGTCAAGTGCGCGTGGTTGATCAGGCAGCAGCAAAAACCCCGCCTCGGATGGATCGCGAAGCGGGGTGTGGAGTCTGACAATGGGCGATGAGGGACTTGAACCCCCGACCTCGCGCATGTGAGGCGCGCGCTCTAACCAGCTGAGCTAATCGCCCGGGGGAGCGAAGAGTGTAATCTCCCGACGGGCCAACTGGTAGGGGCGGGCCGCTCGTGTGCGCTGGCTGCGCCCTCACATCACCCCCCCACGCCGCAGCCGCCCGACCTGGTCGAAGCGCTCCTCATGCACTGCCAGCACTTCCTCCGGGCTCACCGTCGCCACCCCCGCCTTCGCCACCTCGAGCCCCGCCGCATAGTTCGCCAGCGTCGCCGCCTCCACCAGCGTCGCCCCCGCCGCGAGCGCCGAGCCCAGCCACGCCGTCACCGTGTCGCCCGCCCCCGACACGTCGTACACCTCCCGGGCGATGCTGGGCAGGTGCACGATCTCCCCGGCCTTGGTCACCAGCACCATGCCGTCCGCCCCGAGCGTCAGCAGCAGGTTGTCAACCCGGAGACGCTCCAGCGCCTGCGGCAGCGCATCCCGGTGCTGCAGGTCCACCGCCGCCCCCAGCGCCGCCTCCAGCTCCCGCCGGTTGGGCTTGAACACCGTCGCCCCGGCGTAATCGAAGAAGTGCCGGTACTTGGGATCCACCACCACCGGCATCCCCCGCCGCAGCGCCGCGGCGATCGCCGCCGTGATGAGCGGCGGTGACAGCAGCCCCTTGTTGTAGTCCTCGAGCAGCAGCGCGTCCGCGTCCGCCAGCGCTTCGTGCAGATGCGCCGTCACCGTTTCCACTGCCGAGGGGCTGATCGCCTCGTCCACCTCCTCGTCGATCCGCACCACCTGCTGCCCTCGCGCCACCACCCGCGTCTTCGTCGTTGTGGGGCGTCCCGGCGTCGCCACCAGCGCCCGGTCGTCGAGCCCCGCGCCCCGGAGCGTCTCGCGGAACGCCCGCCCGTGCAGGTCGTCGCCCACCGCCGCCACCAGGTGGCACCGCGCCCCGATCGCCGCCACGTTCGCCGCCACGTTGGCCGCCCCGCCCAGCGCCGCGCGCGTCTCCCGCACCGTCACCACCGGTACCGGCGCCTCCGGCGAGAGCCGGTCCGTGTCGCCCAGCAGGTAGCGGTCGAGCATCGCGTCGCCCAGAACCACGACGCGCACCCCGCGCATCTTCTCCAGCAGGCGGAGCAGGCGGTCGCGCGTGAGCGGCCCCGGCGCAGGACTCACGGCAGCACTCCCCGGCGGCCCAGGCCCAGCGTGGCCTGCAGCCGCCCTTCGAAGCGGTGGTCAGTGGCGCCGCGCACGTGGCCGGCGTTCTCGAGCAGATGATACGCCGCCCGGGCCGAGAGGTCGAGCGGTCCCGCGCTCCCGCTCGCGGCCACGCCCGCCGCCCAGGTGCGCTCCATCGTGCCGATGAAGAGCTGCGGCGTCTCTCCCAGCTGATCCTCCGGCGGCCACGGGTCGGTGATCCGTCCCTCGCCTTGGCGGAGCAGTGTGACCTCCGGCGCCACCAGCCATTGCCGGCCCACCGGCAAGCCCAGCCACACCGCGAACCGGTCGTAGTCGGAGGCGTTCCGGCCCAGCCCCACGCCCGCATCCACGAAGCTCTCGAACGGATCCGCCGCGCGAAACGCGAGGCTCGTGGCCAGTGTGTAGAGCGCACCCCACGAGAGCCGCCGCCCCAGCGGGCCCGTGCCCTGCAACGTGAGCGCGAGCCGGTCGGGCGCCCGCTCCGGGTCGTCCCGTTCCTTGTAGTTGAGGTCGTCCACCGCGAGCTGGCCCCGGAGCGTCGTGGCCGCGAATGCCCGCCAGGTGACGTCGGCCCCCACCATCACGTTGGACTCGTCACCGAAGCCGTACGTGTTCGCCAGCAGGCTTAGGGAGAACGGGTTGAACAGGTCCTCGTCCCCCGTTACCACGACCGTCTCCCAGAGTCCCACGGTCAGGCGGGAGGAGAAGCGGACGTCGAGTCGGTGCGCGAAGAATGCCCGCTCGACCGTGGCCCCCGCGGAGTCGGTCTCGTCCCGGAGGCTGGTGGCGAGGCTCCGGAACCGGATCGCCTCGGTGCCCAGCTCGAAGCCGAAGTCGGTCCGGGGATACCGGAACCCCGACCACGCCACCCCGGGCTCGCCGCCCGGCCCCCATTCCCGGTCGAGCAGGCCGTAGAACACGCTCCCGTACCTGAACTGCGCGCTCCCATACGCCTCGATGGCACGGCCGACCACTTCGAGGTCGCGCCGTCCCGGCCACGCCGGGTCATCACTGAGCCTCGGCTCCACTGCCAGCCGCGTGCGCGCCACCACCTGGTTGAACCCGGCGGTGAGCGCGAGGTCGAGGTAAGGCCTGGTTCCCCCGGGTCCGTCGGGCCGGATCGGGTCACGCCCCGCCGCCGTGTAGGCCTGCACTCCGGCGCGTCCCGTGATGTCACCCCACGCTTCGGCGCCCGGCCAGCTCCAGGCGTGCAGCACGCGCGAGAGTACCAGTGAGTCGCCCGTGCCCCGCCGCTCCGCCTCGAGGATCACGCGTGCGGCGTCGACCCTGCGGAACGGGCGCACCATCGGCGAGGGATCGGCCACGTCTCCGCGCGCCACCAGATGCTCGAACAGCGGCAGCAGCGGAGCGTCGAGGGGGACATACGGCGAGGCCTGCGCGGCGAGCGGGGCGGGACTGGCCGCGGCCGCGAGTGCGAGCAGGAAGCCGGCGAGCGGGGCGGCGCGGCGCATCGGCCGGGGAACCTAACCGCCGAGTTCCTCCGGTCAAACTCACCGCGTTCTTCCGCCGCGTGTATCTTCTCGGCCATGTCGGAATTCCGGATCGAGGGCACGCGCGGCGCGCTGGTCGAGTCGCGGCACGCGGTCTCCGCCGCGGTGGTGGATGCCGGCGGACGGCTCGTGGCCCATGCCGGAGATGCGGACCTTGTCACCTTTTGGCGTTCCGCCGCCAAGCCGTTCCAGGCCCTCCCGCTCCTGGTCGACGGCGCAGCCGACCGGTTCGGGCTCGGGAGTGAGGAGCTGGCGCTCGCCTGCGCCTCTCACTCGAGCGAGCCGCCCCACCTGGCGGTGGCGCGCCGCTTCCTCGAGCGCATCGGCTGCAGTGAGTCCGACCTGGCCTGCGGGCCCCACCCGCCACTTGGCCCCGCCGTGGCCGACGAGGTCATCCGCCGCGGCATCACCATGACCCCGAGCTGGAGCAACTGTTCCGGAAAGCACGCCGGCATGCTCGCGCTGGCCCGGCACCACGGCTGGCCCACCGCGGGATACGAGCGTGCCGGCCACCCGGTGCAGGAGCGCATCCTGCGCGAGGTCTCCTCCTGGACCGGGCTCGAGGCCGGAAGCCTCGCCCTCGCCGTCGATGGCTGCACCGCCGCCTGCTTCGGGCTTCCGCTCCGCGCGATGGCCCTCGCCTACGCCCGGTTCGCCGCCGATCCCGGCCCTGCGACTTCGCGCCTGCGCGGCGCGATGGCCGGGCACCCCGGCCTGGTGGCGGGCACCGGACGCTTCGACAGCGATGTCATCCGCGCGAGCGGCGGCCGCATCCTGGCCAAGATCGGTGCCGAGGGCGTCTATGGCGCCTGCATCGTGCCGCTCGGCCTCGGCGTGGCGGTGAAGGTGGAGGACGGCGACATGCGCTCGGCCCCGGTGGCGCTGGCCGCGATCCTGCTCGAGCTGCTGTCGCGCGCGCCTGACGATGGGTTCGGTGAGGCCGGAGGCGTGCTCGAGCGGGCGGCCCGGTCAAGCATCAGGAACACTCGCGGGGAACTGACCGGGGAGCTGGCACCGGCGGGTGACCTGCGGTATTCGGCTTCCGCACGCGGTGTCGCGATCAGGGCCCCGGGCGGGATGGAGCGACACTCATGAAGAAAAGCGAAGGACTCGACCGGCACACCCTGGAGCTGGTCCGCTTCGCCGCCGCGGTGGCCCAGGGGTATGAGCCCGAGCTGCGCGACCGTATCGACGACGTGATCCAGGCCGGCGTGCCGTCGGCCTGGGTCGACGAGATGCTGCTGCAGTCCGTGCTCTTCGTCGGCTACCCTCGCACCCTGGTGGCGTACGGGCTGTGGCGAAAGCAGTCCGGCATCGATGCGCCCGACGCCGATCCCGAGGCCGACTACGCCCGGGCGCCGGAGTGGCTGCGCCGGGGCGAGGAAACCTGCGCCATCATTTATGGCGACAACTTCCGGAAGCTGCGCAATAACGTGAAGGAGCTGCACCCGGCACTCGACGCGTGGATGATGACCGAGGGCTACGGCCGAACCCTGTCCCGCCCGGGCCTCGGGCTCTTGCACCGCGAGCTGTGCGTTGTGGCCCAGGCCGGCGTGCTCGAGACGCCGCGCCAGCTCCACAGCCACCTGCGCGGCGCGCTCAATGCCGGTGCCAGCTTCGGGCAGGTCGAGGCGGTGCTCTCCGTCATGAATCCCATGCTCTCCTTCGACGCCTGGAAGCGCGTAAAGGAGCTCTGGCGCGCCGTCCGGGAGGCGTGGATTCCGGAGGACTGATGTTCATCGATCGCGCCGTCGTGGAGGTCACCGCAGGCGCCGGAGGCTCCGGCGCCTGTTCCTTCGCGCGGTTCAAGTACCAGCCCAAGGGCGGGCCCGACGGCGGCGATGGCGGCCGTGGCGGGGGCGTGCTCGTCCGGGGTGACCCGAACCTCGCCACGCTGCTGGATTATCGATACGCGACGACCTGGAAGGCGGATCGCGGCGAGCATGGCAAGGGGAAGACCCAGACCGGGCGCTCCGCCGACGACCTCTACCTGCCCGTGCCCTTCGGCACCGAGGTGCGCGACGCCGACACCGGCGTGCTGCTGGGCGAGGTGATGGGCGCGGGTGACACCCTGCTCGTCGCCCGCGGCGGGCGCGGCGGCCGCGGCAATGCCCGATTCGCCACGGCGACCCACCAGGCGCCGCGTGAGTGGGAGCCGGGTGGCGAGGGACAGCGACGGCGGATCGAGCTGGTGCTCAAGCTCATCGCCGACGTGGGCCTCGTGGGCCAGCCCAACGCGGGCAAGAGCACCCTCCTTTCGGTGGTGAGTGCCGCCCGGCCCAAGATCGCCGACTATCCCTTCACCACGCTCGAGCCCAACCTCGGGGTGGTCGGACTCTCCGGCAGCCGCTCCTTCGTGGTGGCCGACATTCCCGGCATCATCGAAGGCGCCCACGAGGGAAGGGGACTCGGCCTCCAGTTCCTCCAGCACGTGGAGCGGACCCGACTGCTCGCGCTGCTGGTGCCGCTCGACGCGCCCGATCCCCAGGCGGCGTACCGCGGGCTTCGTCACGAGCTGCACGCATACAGCCCCGAGCTCGCGGCCAAGCCGCATGTGGTGCTCCTCACCAAGGCCGACCTGCTGCCTCCCGGCCAGGCGGCGCCGTCACTCGACGCGCCCGAGGGGCTCGATCAGATCGAGGTGTCGAGCGTGTCGCGCCGAGGGCTCGACGAGCTGGTCGAGAAGCTCTGGGCCCGGGTCTCCACCCTGCGAGAGGTTCCCGAGCAGGAGCCGGCCTGGGACGACGGAACGGACGGGCCGTGAGCGACGAGCGCGCCGCGTGGATCGCGCTCGGCCTGGTGCCGGGCATCGGATACCATCGATTGGCCGTCATCGTCGCGGCCACCGGATCTGCAAGCGGCGCCTGGTCGGCGCCGCTCGAGTTTTTGGGATCCGCCACCGGTCTTCCTGCACCCGCCCTCGCGGCAGTGCGGCGAGCGTCACCCGATGCCGGCCACCGCCTCATCGAGGATGTGGGGAAGCTGGGCGGCACTGTGTTGCTGCCGTGGGACGACGCGTTTCCCGCCTCGCTCCGCGACATCGCCGACCCGCCGCCCTTCCTCACTGCGATCGGCAGGCTCGCGCATCTCGCGCGTCCCGCCGTCGCCGTGGTCGGGAGCCGCAACCATACGCCGTACGGCGCGCGCGCCTGCCGCGAGATCGCCGGCCTCGCCGCAGCTTCAGGCCTCGCGGTGGTGAGCGGGCTTGCCCGCGGACTCGACGCCGTGGCCCATGAGGCCGCGCTCGCTGCCGGTGGCCCCACGGTCGCCGTTCTTGGGAGCGGGCTCGGCGTCGTGTATCCCGCCGCAAACCGGCGCCTGTATCACCGGATCTCGCGCGAAGGCCTGATCCTGAGCGAGTTCCTGCCGGCAGCAGCTCCGCGCCCCGGCTGGTTTCCGCGCCGGAATCGCCTGGTGAGCGGACTGGCAAAGGTCACCGTCGTCGTGGAAGCGGCGCTCAAGTCGGGGGCGCTCGTCACCGCGTCGGCCGCACTCGAGCAGGGCAGGGAGGTGATGGCCGTGCCGGGTCCGATCCACAGCGCCACGTCGGCCGGCACCAACCGGCTCATCCGTGACGGTGCGGCGCCTTGGCTCGAGGCAGTCGATCTCTTCGCGCACTTCCCCGGTGTCCAGCCGGTCCACCCGAAGCAGGCCGCCAGTGACGTAACTGCGGGCGAGCCCCTCTGCGCCGCCCTCGCGAACGGGCCGCTGCCGCTCGACGCCCTGGCGAGCCGGAGCGGGCTGGGCGCGGCGCACGTGCTCGCGCGGCTCACGGCGCTCGAGCTGGAGGGCCTCCTCGCACGCCGACCCGATGGCCTGTTCGAGCTCGTCGCAGCATCCGCCGGCCCACCGGCGCCCGGGTAGCCGGCCGTCCCTGCTGGCGGCAATCACTGCCGCGTCCTATCATCGGCACATGGCCACCTCGTGCCGTGTCGCGCTGGTCGGTTCGCTCGCACTCCTCAACGCCCCGCTCTTCACCACCCAGGCCCAGGTCGTCGAGGGCCGGATCGGCCGCGCCGGCGACGGTCCGGCACAGGCCGTCCTGGTGGCGCTCCTGGATGACTCGGCCCGCGTCGTCGCGCGTGTGGTGACGGGCGCGGGGGGGCGGTTCGAGCTCATCGCGCCGGCGCCGGGGTCGTACCGGATTGAGATCCGTCAGCCCGGCCGCCGGCCCTGGCTCTCGGACCCGGTGGACCTGGGCGAGGACGTGGTTGTGCTCTCACCGATGCCGGACGCCGAGGCCGTGATTCTCCCCGACCTCACGGCCGAAGCCACCGGGCGCTGCCGGTCCTGGCCCGCGATCGGGGCGGCCACCAGGCAGCTGCTCGACGCGGCCCGAATCGGGCTCCTGATGGCCGAGGCGGCACGAATGGGCGGAGGCCCGCCTGGGCAGCTCCTCATCTGGCAGCGGAGCCTCGACCCGCAGCAGCACATCCTGACCGAGAGCCGGACCCCGGCGAGGGACGCCGGTGGGTGGCCCTTCAAGACGCTTCCGGTGGACAGCGTCGCCGTCGTGGGGTTCGTATATCCCACGGTGGGGGAGTCGGCGGCGTACTACGCGCTCGATGCGGGCACGTTCGCCTCGGAGTGGTTCGCCTCCACCCACTGCTTCAACCTGGTTCTGCCCGAGTTCCATGCCGATTCGATCGTCGGACTCACCTTCGAGCCCGAGTCACGCATCCTTCGCCCCGACGTGCGCGGCACGGTCTGGTTGGACCGCCGGACCCAGGCCATCCAGCGGCTCGACTTCCGGTACACCGGGCTGGGTCGCTGGCTGCCAGGCGATGCCGCCGGCGGCGCAATCGACTTCGGGCGGTCGCCCGACGGGGCCCTGGTCCTCACGCGGTGGTGGCTGCGCCTGCCCGTCGCCGCCCAGCGGGCCACGCGTGACCCATTGTTGCTGGGCTACGCCGAGGTGGGTGGCGAGGTGATGGGGCCGGCACCGGGGTCCGCACCGGGGCCCGGCACCATCGCCGAGGACTGAGTCCGGTGCACCTGTACGTCCACGTCCCGTTCTGCGCCCGCCGGTGCAGTTATTGCGATTTCGCCATCGCGGTGCGCCGTGAAGTACCCGCCGGCGACTTCGTGGCCGCAGTGCTGGCTGAGTGGGCGGCCTGGCAGGACGAGGCGGTGTGGACCGGCGAGCCGCTCGCCACCGTCTACTTCGGCGGCGGCACGCCATCCCGCCTCCCACCCGCGGCCATCGCCGAGTTGCTCGATCGCTTCGCCGCCGATCGCGGAATCGCCGCCGATGCCGAAGTCACGCTCGAAGCCAATCCCGACGACGTGACGCCCGAGGCTGCGCGCGCCTGGCGCGGCGCGGGTGTCAACCGCGTGTCCCTCGGCGCCCAGTCGTTCCATCCCGCCGTGCTCGCCTGGATGCATCGCAGCCACGACGCCGCCCAGGTCGCCCGCGCGGTGGACGCGCTCCGCCAGGCCGGCCTGGAGGAGATTTCCCTCGACCTCATCTACGGCGTGCCTGAATCCCTCGGTCGCTCCTGGGACGACGACCTGGCCCGGGTGCTCGCGCTCGACCCGCCGCACCTGTCCTGCTACGCACTGACCGTGGAGGATCGGACGCCGCTCGCCCGCTGGATCGCGCGCGGCATAGCCGAGCCCGCGCCCGAGGAGCGCCAGGCGGCGGAGTTCCTCCGCCTGCACGAGGTGGTGATCGCGTCCGGCCGCGAGCATTACGAGGTATCGAACTTCGCGCGTCCCGGGAGCCGCGCGCGGCACAACGCCGCCTACTGGCGGCGCGCGCCCTTCATCGGCCTCGGGCCCTCGGCCCATAGTGGATTCACGCGCGAGCGGCGCTGGAACCTGCGGGAGTGGGAAGCCTACCGCCGGGCGGCGCTGGGAGGTCACCCGGTCGAGGCCGGCCGCGAACGGCTCGACGACGCCGCAGTGAGGCTCGAGGAGCTCTACCTCGGCCTGCGCACCACTGCGGGGGTGCCGGCCGGGGGAGTGCCCCCTGCCATCCGGGAGGTCTGGCTCCGGGAGGGGTGGGCCATCCCGACCGGGGAGGCCGCGACCGGAGATTCCTGGGTCGGCACCGGCTCCCGGCTTGTGCTCACCCCCAGGGGCTGGCTGTTGCTGGATTCGCTCGTCGCCCAGGCGGCAGCGGCAGCGGCGGCGGCGGTGTCGGCGGGGCACTGACGCGTTTGCCCGACTCCCGGGCGCCTCCTAACTTTCAAGTCATCATGCCGCCCCAGGATCAGTTGAGCGAGCGCGAACGGCGCGTTCTCGAGGCCGTCGTGCAGTCGTACATCGAGACTGCCGAGCCGGCCGGGAGCCGGAGGCTCGGGCAGGAGTACGGGCTCGGGGTCTCGCCCGCCACGATCCGGCAGACGATGAATGACCTGGAGAGGAAGGGGTACCTCTTCCATCCCTATACATCCGCCGGGCGGATCCCCACCGATCGCGCCTACCGGGCGTACGTCGACTCGATGCTGCGCCTGCGGCCACCCAGCTCGGACGTGCAGCAGAGCCTCCGGGCCGGGCTGCCCCGCGGCCCCAGTGCGGTCGAGGACATCCTCCGGCGCACCGCGCAGATCCTCGGCGTGCTGACCCAGGAGCTCGGGGTGGCGGTCGGGCCAGCGCTGGACGGTGTGGTGCTCGAGCGGCTGGAGCTGGTCCAGGTTTCCTCCGACCGCCTGCTCCTGGTGTTCAACCTCAGGAGCGGCGTGGTGCGCACTATCTTCGTCCAGGTGCCGGGCAGTCTGGCATCCGCCTCCGTGGAGGTCGTGGCTCGGATCCTCAACGAGCGGCTGGCCGGGTACACACTGATCGAGATTCGCCGCTCGCTGGCGGACCGGCTGCGGGACGCCGCCCCGCCCGACGAGGCGGGGCATCATCTCCTCAACATTTTCATCGCGCAGGGGGAGGAGATCTTCGGCCTTGCCGACGAGCCCACCCAGGTGATGCTCGGCAGCGCGCAGCCCCTGGCCGACCAGCCCGAATTCACCTCCTCGAGCGAACGGATGCGGCGGCTCCTGCACCTGACGGAGCGCCGCGCGCCGCTGCAACGTGCCCTCGAAGGCCATCGCGAGGGCGCCCTTCGCGTGACCATCGGGACCGAGCACGAGGATCCCGACCTGGCCGACTTCACCTTGGTGACGTCGAGCTACCGGAGCGGCGAGCTCTCCGGAGTCATCGGTGTCCTCGGGCCGACCCGCATGCCCTACGACCGGATCGTGAGTCTCGTGACCCATACCAGCCGGATGGTGGAGGACCTGCTCGGGTGAGCGACTTCTACCAACTGCTCGGCGTCCAGCGCGACGCCTCCGAAGCCGACATCAAGAAGGCTTACCGCAAGGTCGCGATGCAGTACCATCCCGACCGGAACTCTGCTCCCGATGCCGAGGAGCGCTTCAAGGCGTGCACCGAGGCGTACGAGGTGCTGCGCGACCCCGAGACGCGGGCTGCCTACGATCGGTGGGGACGCGCCGGCGTGGGTCGCGGCGCCGGTGGGTTCACCTACGAGCACGTGGACCTGGCCGAGGCGCTGAGCATCTTCATGCGCGACTTCGGCGCCATGGGTGGGCTCGAATCTCTCTTCGGAGGCGCCGCGCGCCCGCGGGGCGACAAGCGCAAGGGCCAGGACATCCGGGTCACTGCCAAGGTCACCCTCGCCGAAGTGGCGACCGGCGTGAAGCGCACCATCAAACTGAAGACCCTCCAACCCTGCGGCACCTGCGAGGGCTCGGGGGCGCGGCCCGGCACGACGGCCAAGTCGTGCGGCACCTGCGCCGGCACCGGCGAGGTGCGGCGCGCGGCGCGCAACATCTTCGGCCAGTTCGTCTCGGTTTCACCCTGCCCGACCTGCGGCGGGGAGGGAAGCGTGGTCATCGAGCCGTGCGAAATCTGCCGCGGCGACGGGCGCGTGCGCGCCGACCGATCGGTCACCGTGGACATCCCGCCGGGAGTGTCGAACAGCAACTACCTGACCCTTCGCGGGCAGGGTGCGGCGGGGCCGCGCGGCGGGCCGGCGGGCGACCTCGTCGTCATGATCGAGGTCAAGGACGACGATCGCTTCGAACGCCAGGGCGACGACCTCGTCACCGACCTCAACCTCACGCTCTCGCAGGCCGTGCTGGGCGGGCGCTTCACCATCCCCACCGCCACCGCCGAGGAGGAGGTGCAGGTGCCGGCCGGCGTTCAGCCCGAGACGGTGCTGCGGCTTCGCGGCCGGGGGCTGCCCCGGCTCGGTCACGGGAGTCGGGGTGACGTGCTGGTCCGGGTGCACGTCTACGTCCCGGAGTCCGTCTCCCCCGAGCAGGAGGAGATCTTCCGCCGGCTCGCGCAGGTCGAGTCCCAGCCGCCCCGGCGATCGTCCGGCTTCTGGTCCAAGCTCAAGGAAGCGCTCGGCGCATGAGCTGGTGGGCGGTGGAGCTCAGTCCGCCGCCGGAGGGCCGCGATGCGCTCGCCGCATGGCTGGTCGAGCAGACCGGGCAGGCCATCGAGGACCGACACGACGGTCCGCTCGTCGCCTTCGCACCGACCGACGAGGCCCGCGACGAGCTGGCCACGGCACTGCGTACCGAGCATCCGGGGCTCGACCCGTTCGTCCGCGAGCTCCCCACCGTCGACTGGTCCACCGCCTGGCGCGAGGGCCTGGGTCCGCGCCGCTTCGGCCGGCTGGTCGTGAGTCCGAGCTGGATTGAAACCGAGCTCGACGCGGGCGAGGTGCTGGTCCGGCTCGATCCCGAGACGGCCTTCGGCAGCGGCGAGCACGGCTCGACTCGCGCGGCCCTCTTTCTCCTCGAGCGCTTCCTCCGGCCCGGAGACGTCGCCTTCGACCTCGGCAGCGGAAGCGGCATCCTTGCCATCGCGGCTCGCAAGCTGGGAGCCCGCCTCGCGCTCGGCGTCGAGGTGGACGGGGATGCCGTCCCGGTGGCTGAGCGGAACGCCGAGCGCAACGAGGTCCCGGAGGTCAAGTTCCTGGTCGGCGACGCGGCGGTGCTCACGCCGCTGCTCGGCCCGGCGGACGTCATCCTTTCCAACATCCTCAGGCTGGTAAACGTGGCCCTCTTGCCCGAGGTCCATGACGCCCTGTCGCCCAGGGGTGTCGCCATCTTTTCCGGAATGGAAGACACCGAGCGGCACCTCTTCCTCCCCGCGCTCGCCGAGCACGGATACCGGGTCGAGGCGGAACGCCGGGATGGCGGCTGGTGGGCCGTGGCGGCCAACCGCGCATGAGCGCCATCCTCCTCCCTGCCGGCGCCATCGCGCCGGGTACCACGGTCGACCTGCCCGAAGACGAGCTCCGCCATTTGCGGGTCCGCCGCGCATCCGTGGGTGACCGGGTACGGCTGCTCGACGGCGCCGGTATCGTGGGCCTCGGGCGCCTCGCCTCCCGCAATGGTGACTGGACCGTCGAGATCGAGAGTGCGCGGCGGGTCGGTCGCGCGGCACCGCTGATCCTTCTCGCCGGCGCCGGCGACCGCGACCGCTTCGGGCTCCTGGTCGAGAAGGCCACCGAGCTCGGTGCCACCGAGGTCGTCGCCGTGGAGACCGACCGCAGCCGGAGCGTGGCTGGCCGCGTCCGTGGCGAGCATCTCGACCGCCTGCGGAGGCGTGCCCTCGAGGCGCTCAAGCAGTGCGGCGGCGCGTGGGTCCCGGAGGTACGCGGCCCGCTCGCCTTCGAGGATGCGCTCGGGTTCGCCGGCGACTGCACCCGCTGGCTCGCGTCGGCCTCCGACGAGCGTCTTCCGGGCGAAGTACCCGGCGGGCCCCTCGCCGTGCTGGTCGGTCCCGAGGGCGGCTTCACCGCGAGGGAGCGCGACGCGGCCCTGGCCGCCGGGTGGGCGCCCGTCCGCCTGGCCCGCGCCACCCTCCGGTTCGACACCGCGGGCATCGTGGC
>JBOHSQ010000185.1:0-14597 GCA_050733295.1 Gemmatimonadales bacterium | reverse complement strand
GGGCCGTACACCGTGAAGAACCGGAGTGAGATGGCGCGGAGGCCATCGACCGGGGCGAGCGCCGCGACCAGCAGCTCGGCGGCGCGCTTGGTGGCGCCATAGGGCGAGACCGGCCGCATGGCGACGGCGTCCTCGCGGAACGGGGCCGGGGTGTCATCGCCATACACCGACGAACTGGACCCGAAGACGAGCCGCGCGGCACCGGCCCGGCGCATCGCCTCGAGGACGGCCGCGGTGCCCTCGACATTGGCGCGGGCATACTCGGCCGGCTGCTCGATCGAGGGCCGCACCCCCGCCTTGGCCGCGAGGTGCACCACCACGTCACCGGGCCCGAAGAGCCGGGCCAGCGCCGGGGCATCGAGCACGTCCAGCTCGTGGAAGCTGAAACGGGGATTGGCCCGGGCCACGGCGAGGTTCGCCAGCTTCACCTCGCGGGCATAGAACGGGTCGAAGTTGTCGACACCGATGACCGCGTCCCCGCGCGCCAGCAGCGCCTCGACGAGATGCGAGCCGATGAAGCCGGCCGCGCCCGTGACGAGGATGCGGGTCATCTCGGCGGCCGGCCGATGCTGTGGTAGGCGAAGCCCTCGGCGGCGACGCGGGCGGAGTCGTAGAGGTTGCGCCCGTCCACGATGAGCGGACGGCGGAGGAGCCCACGCAGGCGGGGGAAGTCGGGATTGCGGTACACCAGCCACTCGGTGACGATCACCAGGGCGTCGGCGCCCTCGGCGGCGGCGTAGGGATCGCGGGCGTAGGTGATGCGGTCGCCGAACACCGCATGGGCGGTCTCCGCCGCCTGGGGGTCGTGGGCCTGCACCCTCGCGCCGCCCGCCAGCAGGTCCTCGATGAGGGGGATGCTCGAACTCTCCCGCATGTCGTCGGTTTCCGCCTTGAACGCGAGCCCCCAGATCGCCACCGTCTTCCCGCGAATGTCGCCAAGGAGGCTGCGCACGCGGGCCGGAAGAAGCCGCTTCTGGCGCTCGTTCACCGCCTCCACGGCCTCGAGCAGGTCGGCGTCGAGGCCGCGCTCGTGCATGGTGCGGATGAGCGCTTTCACGTCCTTGGGGAAGCAGGAGCCGCCGTAGCCGGGACCGGGAAAGAGGAACGCATTGCCGATCCGGTCGTCGGACCCGATGCCCTGGCGGACCCGGGTGACGTCGGCGCCGACATTCTCGCACAGGCTGGCGAGCTGGTTCATGAAGGAGATCCGGCTCGCCAGCATTGCGTTGGCCGCGTACTTGGTGACCTCGGCCGACGGAATGTCCATGAAGAGGATCCGGTCCTGCCGCCGGGTGAAGGGCGAGTAGAGCTGGCCCATCACGTCGCGGGCGCGCTGGTCGCCGTCGCCCAGGCCCACGATGACCCGGTTGGGCTTCATGAAGTCGTCGACCGCGGCCCCTTCCTTCAGGAACTCGGGATTGGCCACGATCGAGAACGGGACCGCGGTGCAGGCCGCGATGGCCTGCCGGACCTTCTCGGCGGTGCCGACCGGTACGGTGGACTTGGTGGCCACGACCTTGGGCGCGTCCATCGCCCCACCGATGGTGCGGGCGACGTCGAGGACGTGCTGGAGGTCGGCGGACCCGTTCTCACCGGGCGGCGTGCCGACGGCGATGAACAGGACCTCGCCGTGCCGGACGGCCGCGGCCAGGTCAGTGGTGAACCGGAGCCGGCCCTCGGCCTGGTTCCGCCGGACGATGGGCTCGAGGCCGGGCTCGTAGATGGGCAGGTCGTTGGCGCGGAGCCGCTCGACCTTCCGGGCGTCGATGTCGGCGCAAATGACGTCGTTGCCCGTCTCCGCGAAACAGGCGCCGGCGACGAGACCCACGTAGCCGGAGCCGAAGACGGTGACGTGCACTCAGTTGCCCCGCGGGATCGCGTTCCGGGTGTCCACGATCACACGGGCGTGGCGGCGGACCAGGTCGTAGTCCACACCGGAGTGGTCGGTGACGATGATGACCGCGTCGTGGGCGGCGAGGGACTCGGCGGTGAGGGGCATGGAGCGGCGGGCGTGGCCGTCCTCGGTGAACTGGGCCACGTAGGGATCGTGGTAGCTCACGTCTCCGCCCTGCTGCTCGATGAGGCGGATGATATCGAGCGCGGGACTTTCGCGCAGGTCCTCGATGTCCCGCTTGTAGGCGACGCCGAGCACCAGGACCTTGGCGCCCTTCACCGCGCGGCCGTCGTCATTGAGGGCGTCCTGGAGCTTCCGCACCCAGAAAACCGGCATCTCGGTGTTCAGCTCGCCGGCCAGGTCGATGAAGCGGGTCTTGTAATTGAGCCCGCGCATCTTCCACGCGAGGTAGTGCGGGTCGACGGGGATGCAATGCCCGCCCAGGCCGGGCCCCGGCAGGAACTTCATGAAGCCGAAGGGCTTGGTGGCGGCGGCCTCGATGACCTCCCAGACGTCCACGCCCAGCTTGTCGCAGACGATGGCCATCTCGGTCACCAGGCCGATGGTCACGCTGCGGAAGGTGTTCTCGAGCAGCTTGACCAGCTCGGCGGCCTCGGTGGTGCTCACCGGCACCAGCCGCTCGATGGCGGGCTGGTACAGGGCACAGGCGACGTCGCGGCAGGCGGGAGTGATGCCTCCCACCACCTTCGGGGTGTTCCGGGTGGCATACGTCGGGTTGCCCGGGTCCACCCGCTCGGGGCTGAAGGCGAGGAAGAAGTCCTCGCCCACCGTGAGACCGGTGGCCTCGAGCGTGGGGAGCATGATCTCCCGTGTGGTACCGGGGTAGGTGGTGCTCTCCAGGATGATGGCCTGGCCGCGCCGCAGGCCCGCCTTGACCGCCTCCGTGGCCGCGACGATGTAGCTGACGTCGGGATCCTTGAACTTGGAAAGCGGGGTGGGGACGCAAATGGACACCGCATCGGGCTCGCGGAGCCGCGCCATGTCGGTGGTGGCCTCGAAGCGGCCGGCGGCGAGCACCTCGCGAAGGTCGGCGTCGGAGACGTCCTTCACGTGGGAGCGTCCGCCGGTCAGCCCCTCGACGACCTGCGCGTTGATGTCGAAGCCAAGCACGTGGTAGCCGGCGCGGGCCAGCTCGACGACGAGCGGCAGGCCCACATAACCGAGCCCGACCACCCCGAACAACGCTTCCCGCTTCTCCGCCTTCCGAATCAGCTCCCGGGCGACGCTCATCCGTAGAACTCCCGCACGGCCCCGGCGACCGCGTCCTGCTGGGCGGAGGTGAGCTCGGGGTAGATCGGCAGCGAGACCACCTCGGCGGTGGCCTGCTCGGTGACGGGCAGCGAGCCCGGGCGGTACCCGAGATGGGTGAAGCAGGGCTGGAGGTGCAGCGCGAGCGGGTAGTAGACCTTGTGCCCGACGCCGCGCGCCTTGAGGTGGTCGGCGAGCTGGTCCCGCCGCTCAGCGCGGATGGTGTACTGGTGCCAGATGTGCTCGTTGGCCGGGTCGACGGCCGGGGTCCCGACCCCGCGCTGCCCGGCGAAGGCGGCGGCGTAGCCCGCCGCGAGCTCCCCGCGCCGCGCGTTCCAGGCGGCAAGGTGGGGCAGCTTGGCGAGCAGGATGGCGGCCTGGAGCGAGTCGAGTCGGCTGTTGGTGCCGACCTCGTCGTGGAAGTACTCGCGGGTGCCGCCGTGGAGGCGGAGGGAGCGAAGGCGCGCCGCGACGGCCGCGTCCTGCGCCACCATCATCCCGCCGTCGCCCCACGCCCCGAGGTTCTTGGTCGGGAAGAAGGAGAAGCACCCGACGGTCCCGAGCTCACCGGCGGCTCGCCAGGTGCCGTCGATCCGGCGCCGGGCACCCACGGCCTGGGCCGCGTCCTCGATGAGGGCCAGCCCGTGCCGGGCGGCCAGCCTGGTGAAGCCCTCCATCGGCACCATCTGGCCGTAGAGGTGCACCACCACAATGGCCCTCGTGCGCGGCGTGAGGGCCGCCTCGGTGGCCGCGAGGTCCATGTTGAAGGTGACCGGGTCGATGTCCGCGAACACCGGCTTGCCGCCGGCGTTGTGGATGGCGCCGGCCGTGGCGAAGAAGGTGAAGGCGGGTGCCACCACCTCGTCGCCGAGCTTGAGGTCGAGGGCGCGGAGCGCCAGTAGCAGGGCGTCGGTCCCGCTGGCGCAGGCGATGCCGTGGGCGGCGTTGGCGAGGCGCGCGAGCTCACGCTCGAGCTCGGCCACCTCGGGCCCCATGATGAACCCCTGGCGCTCGATGACCGGAGTCATCCGCGCCGTCACATCGGCCTGGATCGCCCGGTACTGCGCGACCAGGTCGAGCAGCGGTACCTGCACGTGCGCCTCTCCGTAAGATGCGGCAGCGGAAAAACTTAGCCCGCCCCAGCCATGCGGTCAACGCGCCCCAGCGCGCCCTGCCGCTCGGCATAGGACGTCCCACAGGCGGCACAGGTTCCCCGCCCGGCCCCGTCGAGGGCGAGCCGCTCGCCACACTGGCAGACCCAGCCCACCTGGCGGGCGGGGACTCCGACGACGAGGGCGTGGGGCTGGACGTCGGCAGTGACCACCGCCCCCGCCCCGACGAAGGCGTACTGGCCGAGGGTGATGCCACAGACGATGGTGGCGTTGGCCCCGATGGTGGCGCCGCGACGGACCAGGGTCCGCTGGAAGGCGTGCTTCCGGGAGACGTGGCTCCGCGGCGTGGCCACGTTGGTGAAGACGCAGGAGGGCCCGCAGAAGACGTCGTCCTCGAGCTCGACGCCCTCGTAGATCGAGACGTTGTTCTGGATCTTGACGTTGTTCCCGATGCGGGTGCCGGGCATGACCACGACGTTCTGGCCCAGCACACAGTGCTCCCCGATGGCCGCGCCCGGCATCACGTGGCAGAAGTGCCAGATCTTCGTGCCGGCGCCAATCGTGGCGCCCGGGTCGACGAAGCTGGATTCGTGGGCGAAGAAGTCCGGCATCACGACGCCTCGGCCGCGGCGGCCTCGCGGGCCAGCTCGTGCCACTCCTGGAGCGAGCGGACCTCGAGGCGCCGGCTGCGGAGCGCGATGATGGCGTCACACGCCGCGGAGGCGGCGGAGAGGGTGGTCGTGTAGGGCACCCGGTGCTGGAGCGCGGCGCGGCGGATGGTGTAGTCGTCCTGCTGGGTCAGCTTGCCCAGGGGCGTGTTGATGAGCAGGTGGATCTCGCCCGAGACGATCAGGTCGAGCGCATTGGGCCGGCCCTCGTGCACCTTGAGCACCCGCTCGGCCGGGACGCCCTTGGCGCGGAGGTAGCGGGAGGTGCCCTCGGTGGCGCGGATCCGGAAGCCGAGCTCGTGGAAGCGGCGCGCGATGGGCACCACGTTCGACTTGTCGCGGTCGTTCACCGTGATGAACACGCTGCCCTCAAGCGGCAGCGAGCCGTCGGCGGCCGCCTGCGCCTTGGCGAAGGCCATCCCGAACGAGTCGGCCACCCCCATGACCTCGCCAGTGGAGCGCATCTCGGGGCCGAGGAGGAGGTCCACCCCGGCGAACTTGCCGAAGGGGAACACGGCCTCCTTCACCGCCACGTAGGGCGGGGCCACGTCGTCCACCAGGCCGAGCTCGTCGAGCGTCTTCCCCACCATCACCGCGGCGGCCAGCCTGGCCAGCGGCACGCCCGTGGTCTTGGACACGAAGGGGACCGTGCGCGACCCCCGCGGGTTCACCTCGAGCACGTAGACGACGCCGTCGCGGATGGCGTACTGGACGTTGAGCAGGCCCACCACGCCCAGGCGTTCCGCGAAGGCGCGGGTGTGGCGCTTCATCACCTCGACCTGGTCCTCGGTGATGAGGTACGGGGGCAGCACGCAGGCCGAGTCGCCGGAATGGATGCCGGCGTCCTCGATGTGCTGCATGACGCCGCCGATGACGCAGCGCTGGCCGTCGGCGATGGCATCGACGTCGGCCTCGAAGGCGTCCTCGAGGAACATGTCGATGAGCACCGGGTGCTCGGGGGCCACCTTGGCGGCGCGGGTGAAGTAGTCGCGCAGCGAGGACTCGTCGTAGACGATCTCCATGGCCCGACCGCCCAGCACGTACGAGGGCCGGACCAGCACCGGGTAGCCGACCCGCGCCGCCACCGCGACGGCCTCGTCGACCGAGGTGGCCACGCCCGCCGGCGGCTGGGTGACCCCGAGCTCACGGGCGAGCGCCTCGAAGCGCCCGCGGTCCTCCGCAGCATCGATGGCCTCCGGGGTGGTGCCGAGGATCGGCACGCCGGCCGCCTCGAGCCCGCGCGCGAGCCGGAGCGGGGTCTGCCCGCCGAGCTGCACCACCACGCCCAGCGGCTTCTCCTGGTTCACGATCTCCAGCACGTCCTCGAGGGTGAGCGGCTCGAAGTAGAGCGAGTCGGAGATGTCGAAGTCGGTGGAGACGGTCTCGGGATTGGAGTTGACCATCACCGCGCGGTAGCCCATCTCGCGGAAGGCCAGGACCGCGTGGACGCAGCAGTAGTCGAACTCGACGCCCTGCCCGATCCGGTTCGGGCCGCTGCCCAGGATGACCACCGTCGGGCGGTCGCCGGCGGGGGCCTCGTTCTCCTCGTCGTAGGACGAGTAGAGGTACGGCGTGGCGGAGGGGAACTCGCCGGCGCAGGTGTCGACCATCTTGTACGCCGGCCGCACGCCCAGGCGGTGGCGCAGGGCGCGGAAGTCGGACTCGCTCATGCCCCAGAGGAGCCCGAGCTGGCGATCCGAAAAGCCCAGCCGCTTCATCCGGCGGATCGCGTCGCGCTGACCATCGGAGGAACCGTTGCCGGTTCCGTTCGCGGCCCCGGACTTCCCGGCCAGGCCGGCGAACCACCGCTCGGCGTCGAGCAGCTCGGCGAGCTGCCCCACGAACCAGGGGTCGATGCCGCTCCGCTCGGCCACCTCGGCGGGTGCCAAGCCCAGCTCGAGTGCGCGGCGGACCTGGAAGATCCGCTCCGGCGTGGGCGTATGCAGGGCCGCACGCACCGCCTCGATACCGCCGTCCTGCAGGCGGTCATCGGCGGGCACGGCGCCCACCACCCAGCCCGGGCGGTCGATCTCGAGCCCGCGCAGTCCCTTCTGCAGCGCCTCCTTGAAGGTCCGGCCGATGGCCATCACCTCGCCCACCGACTTCATCTGGGTGGTGAGCGTGGGATCGGCCTTGGGGAACTTCTCGAACGCGAAGCGGGGGATCTTCACCACGACGTAGTCGAGCACGGGCTCGAAGCTCGCCGGGGTGGTGCGGGTGATGTCGTTGGGCAGCTCGTCGAGCCGGTAGCCGACGGCGAGCTTGGCGCCGATGCGGGCGATCGGGAAACCGGTGGCCTTGGAGGCGAGGGCCGAGGAACGCGAGACCCTCGGGTTCATCTCGATCACGAGCTGCTCGCCGGTACGCGGATCCACGGCGAACTGGATGTTGCAGCCGCCCGCGGCCACGCCCACCTCGCGGATGATCCGGATGGCGGCGTCGCGCATCCGCTGATATTCCCGGTCGGTGAGCGTCATGGCGGGCGCCACCGTGATCGAATCGCCGGTGTGGACGCCCATCGGGTCGAGGTTCTCGATGGAGCAGATGATGACGACGTTGTCGGCGTCGTCCCGCATCACCTCCAGCTCGAACTCCTTCCAGCCGATCACGCTGCGCTCCACCAGCACCGAGCCCACCGGCGACGCGTCGAGGCCGCGCCGGACCAGGGCCTCGTATTCCTCGCGATTCCAGGCGATGCCGCCGCCAGTGCCGCCGAGGGTGAAGGAGGGTCGGACGATGGCCGGGTAGCCGATCCGCTCCACCACGTCGAGCGCCTGGTCCACCGAGGTGACGGTGCGGCCTTCGGGCACCGCGAGGCCGAGGCGGCCCATCGCCTCGCCGAAGGCCTGGCGATCCTCGGCGAGGCGGATGGCGCGGGCATCGGCGCCGATCAGCTCCACGCCGTGCCGGGCGAGGGTGCCGTCCTGGTGCAGGGCCATCGCGACGTTCAGCGCGGTCTGGCCGCCCATCGTGGGCAGGAGCGCGTCGGGCTGCTCCCGCTCGATGACCTTGGCCACCCACTCGGGCGTCACCGGCTCGAGGTAGGTGCGGTCGGCGAGCTCCGGGTCGGTCATGATCGTGGCGGGATTCGAATTCACCAGCACCACCTCATAGCCCTCTTCCTTGAGAGCGCGGACCGCCTGGGTGCCGGAGTAGTCGAACTCGGCGCCCTGCCCGATGACGATCGGGCCGGAGCCGATGAGGAGGATGCGCTTGAGGTCAGTTCGCTTGGGCATCGATCAGATCCTGCAGGGTCCGGTCGAGAGGAATCGCGGGACGCCATCCGGTCGCGGCCCGAAGCTTGGCCGGATCCCCCACGAGATAGGCGAGATCGGTTCCACGCACCAGCGCCGGGTCGGCGACCGGCTCGACGTCCGCGCCGAGGCGGTTGGCGACGAGCCGGAAGAACTCGCCCAGCGGACGCCCTTCCCCGCTCGAGATGTTGTAGGTCTCGCCCGGCAGGCCACGCTCGAGAATAAGAAGGTATGCCGCCACCACGTCGCGCACGTCGAGGACGTCGCGCACCGGGTGAAGGTTGCCGGCCGGCACTTCGCGCCGGCCCGCGGCGGCCGCCTCGCGAATCCGGTGGGCGAAGCCCGGCAACACGAATGCCGGCGCCTGTCCCGGCCCGGTATGGGTGAAGGGCCGCGCCACGATGACCCGGAGCTCGGTGCGCCGCGCGACTTCATCCGCTGCGATCTCGGCGGCGCGTTTGCTCGCGGCGTAGGGCGACACCGGACGGCAGGGGTCGTCCTCCCGCCGCGGACGCGGTTCCGTCAGCGCGTCGCCGTACACCTCGCCGGTCGAAACCAGCAGCACCAGCGGATCGGCGCGTCCCGACGCGCGGAGTGCGGCCGCCGCCTCGAGGAGGCGGGCGGTGCCGGCGGCATTCACCAGCCAGGCCTGCCCCGGGTCGCGCCGCGCGGCGGAGTTGGACGCCACGGCGGCCAGGTGCACCACCGCCTCCGGTGCGCCGGCGAGGGCCGCCTCGACCGAGCGGGCGTCCGCCAGGTCGAGCGGGAAGGTAGCCACGCCGGAACGGAACGCACCCCCAGGCGAGGCCGCGCCTGCGCCCCCCACTGCGCCGGTCACCCGGTGCCCGGCGGCCACGAGAGCCGGCACGAGCCAGCGCCCCACGAAGCCGTCGGCCCCGGTGACGAGTACGTTCACCGCCCGCGCCCGAGCCGCTCGAGGTCGGCGTCCACCATCATCGCGATCAGCTGCCGGAATGACACCTCCGGGGTCCAGCCCAGGTCAGCGCGCGCGCGGGTCGGATCAGCCTGGAGGAGGTCGACCTCCGCGGGACGGATGAACGCAGGGTCGACCTTGACCCATTCGCGCCAGTCGAGGCCGGCGTGGCCGAAGGCCACCTCGACCAGGTCGCGCACGCTGTGCGTGGTACCCGTGCCGATCACGTAGTCGCGCGGCTCAGGTTGCTGCAGCATGCGCCACATGGCGTCGACGTAGTCACCGGCGAAGCCCCAGTCGCGGCGGGCGTCAAGGTTGCCGAGCCGCAGCTCGGTGGCGAGGCCGAGTTTGATGCGGGCGACGCCGTCGGTGACCTTGCGGGTCACGAACTCGATGCCGCGGCGGGGCGACTCGTGGTTGAAGAGGATCCCGCTCACGGCGTAGAGCCCGTAGCTCTCCCGGTAGTTCACCGTGATCCAGTGCCCGTACACCTTGGCCACGCCGTAGGGCGAGCGGGGATAGAAGGGCGTGTCCTCGCGCTGGGGCGTCTGGGCCACCTTGCCGAACATCTCCGAGCTGGACGCCTGGTAGAAGCGCGCCGACGGATGCGCCAGCCGGATGGCCTCGAGGATTCGGGTCACGCCCAGCGCGGTGAACTCGCCGGTGAGGACCGGCTGGGTCCAGGAGGTCGGGACGTAGCTCTGGGCCGCCAGGTTATACACCTCGTCGGGGCGGGCGTCGCCGATCACCACGGTCAGCGAATGCTGGTCGAGCAGGTCGGCGGCGACGACCTGAATCCGGCCGAGAAGGTGCTCGATCCGCTCGTAGGAGTGGTGGCTAGTCCGGCGGACCACCCCCACGACCTCGTAGCCCCGGGCCAGGAGGTGCTCGGCCAGATAGGAGCCGTCCTGCCCGGTGATGCCGGTGATCAGCGCCCGGGGCATGCGGCCTCGGGGGCTGGGGTGGAGAGTTGTCTCATCGCCATGTCAGGGATAGATTTCGGGGCTTTCGTCGAGCAAGGCCACGGGACACTTCAGGGGGCAGGACACTATGGCGCGGGTCTGCAGCGTGTGTGGCAAGGGGCCGGTCACCGGCAACAACGTCAGCCACGCCAAGAATCGGACGAAGCGGCGGTGGTATCCGAACCTGCAGACGGTGCGCGTCCTGGTGGACGGGGCCCCGAAGCGGGTGCGAGCCTGCACCGGCTGCATCCGGAGCGACAGGATCAAGAAGGCGAGCTGAGCGCTTCGCCACCGGCCGCAAAAAAGGGGACCCTCGGGTCCCCTTCCTCGTTTCGGCGGCGGGAGCCACGTCCGCGCACCCGTCAGTCGCTGAGGAGTTCAATCCGCGCGACCTCGGCGCCGTCGCCGGGACGGAAGCCGAGCTTGAGGATCCGGGTGTAGCCACCGGGCCGGCTGGCGAACCGGGGGCCGATCTCGGAGAAGAGGCGGCCGAGGATCTCCCGGTCCTTGATCTTGCGCTCCACCTGGCGCCGGGCGTGCAGGTCACCGCGACGGGCCAGGGTGATGAGCCGCTCGGCGAACGGACGCAGCTCCTTGGCCTTGGCCTCGGTGGTCACGATGCCGCCGTGAGCAAAGAGGCTCGTCGCCATGTTGTTGAGCAGCGCCTTCTTGTGGCTGGCCGTGCGGGAGAGCTGGCGGCCGCGTGCGCGATGCCGCATCTACTCGCCCTCCTCAGCGGCCGGCCGCGGGGTGGGGACGCTGCCCGGGTCGGAGACCACGAGCGCGCCGTCGACCTCGCTGAACGCCATGCCGAAGTTGAGCCCTTCCTTGCGGAGGAGCTCGCCGATCTCGGCCAGCGCCTTCTCGCCCACATTCTTGACCTTGAGGAGGTCTTCCTCGGAGAACTCGACCAGGTCGCGCAGGACGCGGATGTTCGAGTTCTTGAGCGAGTTGAGCGAGCGCACCGTCAGGCCGAGGTCGTCGATCGGGCGGGCGAGGCGCTGGGCCAGGTCGCCGGCGGCGATGACCGCGGGCGCCTCGACCTCGCGCGCCATCGGCACCTTGCCGAACTCGACGAAGTAGCGGAAGTGCTCCTGGGCCAGGGCGGCGGCGTAGGCCACCGCGTCCTCGGGCTTGATGGTGCCGTCGGTCTCGACCGCGAGGGTGAGCCGGTCGTAGTCGGTGCGCTGGCCGACGCGGGTTTCCGCGACCGTGAAGTTGGCGCGGAGCACCGGGTTGTAGATGGCGTCGATGCGGATGAGGTCCACCGGCATCGAGCGATCGACCTGGTGCTGCTCCGACTCGACGTAGCCGCGGCCCTTGTTCACGTAGAGCTCGGCGTTGACCTCGGAGTCCTCCTGCACGGTGAACAGGAGGTGGTCGGGGTTCACGACGGTGATGGAGCCATGCTCCTGGATGTCACGGCCGTGGACCGGGCCGCGGCCCTCGCGCGCGATGTGGAGGACGGCCTCGTCGACCTCGGGGGCGAGGACCAGGCGCAGCCCCTTCAGGCGCTGGATGATCTGGTGCACGTCCTCGAGGACCCCGCGCACCGACTGGTGCTCGTGGACGACGCCGTCCATCCGGAAACCCCAGACGGCGGAGCCGCGGAGCGAGGAGAGCAGCATCCGCCGGAGGGCATTGCCGAGGGTGTGGCCGAAGCCGCGCTCGAGCGGCTGGAGGCGGAATTCCGCCGCGTTCGGATTGTCGTCGCGCCGGGTCATCTCGACCAGGTGCGGGCGCACCAATCCGGTCAGGTCAATCGCCATCGTCAGGATCGTCCTTGGCTTACTTGGAGTACAGTTCGACGATGAGCTGTTCCTGCGCCGCCGTCGGGATCGCCTCGCGGGTCGGGCGCTCGACATAGCGACCGACGGCCTTCTCGGCATCGACCTGCAGCCAGGACACGGGCGCGCCGCGGGAGGCGAGCTCCTGGGCGGCCTTCACCGTGACCAGCTCGCGGCTCTCGGGTGACACGCGGACCTCGTGGCCCGGCAGTACGGCGAAGGAGGGCACGTTGACGCGCCGCCCGTTCACCTGCACGTGGCCGTGGCGGACGAGCTGGCGCGCCGACTTGCGACTGGCGGCGAAGCCCATCCGGTACACGAGGTTGTCCAGCCGGGACTCGAGGGCGACCATGAGGTTGGTGCCCTTGACGCCCGGGTGCCGGGTGGCCTCGACGTAGAGGCTGCGGAACTGGCGCTCGGAGAGGCCGTAGAGCCGCTTCACCTTCTGCTTCTCGCGCAGCTGCTTGGAGTACTCCGAGGCCTTGCGCCCGCGGGAGGCCGCGGGGCCGTGCTGGCCGGCGGGGTATCCGCGACGCTCGACCGCGCACTTCTCGGTGAGGCAGCGCGAGCCCTTCAGGAACAGCTTGGTGCCTTCACGCCGGCAGAGCCGGCAGCTGGGACCGGTGTAACGCGCCATCGATCAGACCCGCCGCTTCTTCGGAGGACGGCAGCCGTTGTGCGGAATCGGCGTGACGTCACGGATGGAGACCACCTTGAGGCCGACAGAGGCGAGCGCCTGGATGGCGGACTCGCGACCGCTGCCCGGCCCCTGGACCCGCACGTGCACGCGGCGGAGGCCCATGTTGACCGCTTCGCGGCCGGCCTGCTCGGCGGCGACGGTGGCGGCGAACGGGGTGGACTTCTTGGAGCCCTTGAACCCGGCCTTGCCCGAGGTGCCCCAGACGAGGGCGTTCCCGTGCGAGTCCGTGATGGTGATGAGCGTGTTGTTGAAGGTGGCCGAGATATGGACGACCCCCTCCGACTCGACGACCCGCTTGGTGCGCTTTGCGACCGGCTTGGCTGGACTGGTCATAGGCTACTTCTTCGTCACCTTCTTCTTGCCCGCGATGGCGCGGCGCGGCCCCTTCTTGGTGCGCGCGTTGGTGTGGGTGCGCTGGCCGCGCACCGGCAGACCGCGGCGGTGGCGAATGCCGCGGTAGCTTCCGATGTCCATCAACCGCTTGATGTTCATCGCGATTTCGGTCCGGAGCGCGCCCTCGACCCGGAGCGAGCGCTCGATGACCTGGCGGAGCCGCGCGACTTCCGCGTCCGAGAGATCCCGGACCCGGGTGTCGGCGCTCACGCCGGTTTCCTCGAGGAGACGCTGGCTGGTGACCCGGCCGACGCCGTAGATGTAGGTAAGGGCGATCTCGACGCGCTTCTCGCGCGGAAGATCGACGCCGGCGATTCGCGCCATCTTAGCCTTGCCGCTGCTTGTGCTTCGGGTTGCGCTTGCAGATGATCCGCGTGACACCAGCACGCTTGACGACTTTGCAGTGCTCGCAGATCGGCTTCACACTCGACCGAACCTTCACAGGTGTCTCCGGGACCGCGTTCCAAGGGAAGCTCACGAAGCTAAACCGGCCCCTGCCGTGAGGCAAGGGGCCGGGACGGCACAAGGGGCCTCCCCGCAAGCGATTACCCCTCGGCCAGCCTCCGGAAGGCCAGCCCCGGGTCGTCGGCCCGGAGGATGGGCCGGCCGACCACCAAGTGGGTGGCCCCGGCCCGCCGGGCGTCGGCTGCCGAGGCGGTCCGGACCTGGTCACCGGGATCGTCGGCCGCACCCCGAATGCCGGGTACCACCAGCCAGGGGTCGGCGCCGAGCTCCCGCCGGATCGCTGCCACCTCCCGGGGCGAGCAGACCAAGCCCCGGAGTCCTGCCTCCGTACCCAGCCTGGCCAGCCGGACGACTTCGGTGTCCAGGCTGGCCATCCGGGCGCCGATCGCCTCCCCGTATCCGGCCGTGTCGTGCGAGGTGAGCACGGTGACCCCGACGAGCCCGGGCCGCCCTCCCGCCCGGGCGGCTACCTCGGCCGCCGCCTCGAGCATGGCGCGGCCGCCGAGCACGTGAACCGTAGCCATCGCCACGTCCATCTCGGCGGCACGCTCCACGGCACCTGCCACGGTGTGGGGAATGTCGTGCCACTTGAGGTCGAGGAACACCTCGAGCCCGCGCGAGCGCAGCTCGGCCACGAGCGGCGGTCCTTCGCGGGTGAAGAGGATCGAACCGACCTTCACCCACCTGAGCCCGGGAATCCGCCCGACCAGGCGCAGGGCCTCGTCGCCGGAGGGAACATCAAGGGCGACGACGACCTCAGCCACCGTTCCGCTCCAGTCCGGCCAGGATGCGCCCGAGTGCGCGCGGGTCGGCCAGCGCCGCGGTGCCGACCTCGACGAGGTCGGCACCCGCGCGGAAGTAGTCGCGCGCGTCTTCGGCGGTCCGTATCCCGCCCGCGCCGATGATCGGGATGCCGGGGAGCCGCGCGCGCACCCGGCGCACGGCGAGGAGGCCCACGGGAAGCAGCGCTGGGCCGCTGAGCCCGCCATTGCCCTGCCCCAGCTTCGGGCTTCCGTCGTCGTGGAAGGCGTAGCCGGGCATCGTGTTCACCACGGTGATGCCGTCGGCGCCCGCAGCGTGCGCGGCGGCGGCGATGGCCGCGACGTCGGCCAGCGCGGGCGAGAGCTTGGCCACCAGCGGCCGGGTCGTGGCTCTGCGG
>JBOHSQ010000184.1:0-7179 GCA_050733295.1 Gemmatimonadales bacterium | reverse complement strand
GTCCTGGGCCTCGGTGAACGGTGAACGGTGAACGGTGAACGGTGAACGGGCCCCACCCACCCCCTGTCCACCGAGGCCTCGATCTCACCCGCCCGCTCGACCGCCGCCGCCCCCCCGCTCGCCGCAGTTCACTGCTGGCACGGCGCCTCGGGATCCGGCTTCGGGCCGTCGAGCGCGGGCCGGGTCGGCGAGTCGGCCAGGCGCGCGGCGATGCCGTGGATCAGGCGCGTCACCGCCTCGAGCTTCCCGAAGTCGATGTACTCGACCTCATCGGTGAGCTGGTGGTAGTCGGTGTGCGAGCCGGTCGAGAAGAACGTGATCGGGATGCCGTAGCGGGCGTAGGCGTAGTGGTCGCTGCGGCAATAGAACTGCTGGGGATGCCCGACCGCGTCGTACTGGTAGTCGAAGGTGAATCCGTAACCGCCTTCGCGGTTCACCGCCTCGACCAGGTCGCCGAGCTGCCGGGAGAGCCGGCGTGACCCGATGAGCTGCAGGTAGCCCGGCCCGCCGCTCTGCAGGTCCCCCGGCCCGCCCCGCCCGATCATGTCGATGTTGAGCTGCGCCACGATCGAGTCGCGCGGCACCGTCGGATGGTCCGTGAACCAGGTCGCTCCCAGCAGCCCCAGCTCCTCCGCGGTGTGCCAGACGAAGAGCACCGAGCGCTTCGGCTTGGCGGCGGCGCGGGCGAACGCCTCGGCCGCCTCGAGCACCGCCACCGTCCCCGAGCCGTCGTCGTCGGCGCCGTTGTAGACCGAATCCCTGCGTGCCTGCCGGGTGCGCCGGAGGGTGTCGAGGATCGCCCTGATCCGCGCCGCCTCTGCGGCGGTCGGCTCGCCCGGCTGATTCTCGGCGCCCTGCGGCCGCATCACCCGGTTGAAGGCGCGGAGCGAATCGTGGTCCAGGGGCTGCTTCGACAGCCCGACGTGGTCGTTGTGGGCGCCGATCGCGACGTAGGTGTTGCGGAGGGCCGGGTCGGACCCGCGGGCGATCGCCACGACGTTCCGCGCGGGGGTGGCGACGGGAGTGCGCGCGATGCCGAGCCGCGCATCCACCGAGGTCCCGGCCGAGCCGGGAAGCGCCGAGGCGATCGGGCGGCCGAGGAGGGCGCTGGCGGCGTCGGCGGTGACGAACATGACCAGCGGCCCGCTCGAGGCCTTCGGCTCCTCCTCCTCGTCGGCGAGCATTGCCTGCGGGGCTGTCAGGAACTCGCGCAGCTCGGCCGGCGCGAGATCGAGCACGGCGAAGGCCACCACTCTCGCGCCCTGGAATCGCTGGATGGCACGACCGTCGAACCGGAAGATCGGCTTCCCACCCGGGCCCATCGGTGCGCCGAGGACGACGACCTTGCCGGCGGCCTGGGAAGCAGGAATGACCGAGACGGTATCGCCCACGCGCCCGCCGTAGACCGCCGGCACGCCCTGGAATTCGGCGGCGCGTGCCACGGGGAGGTCGCCCAGCTCGCCGAGGTAGACGTAATCGTCGCCCAGGCGAAGCTCGCGGCCGGCGGCGCGGAGGAAGCCGTCGGTGCGCGGGCCCGTCCGCACCAGCGGCACGGCCTGGAAGAAGGTCCCGTCATCACCTGCCGGCTCGAGGCCGAGCCTCGCCAGCTCGGCGGCGATGTAGTCGGTGCCCTTCACGTTGCCCGGTTCGCCTGCCTCGCGGCCCAGCATCGAATCATGCGCGACGATGCCGAGGCGGAGCCGGAGGTCGGCCTCCATGATCCCGGCGGCGGTAGCGCCCCGTGCGACCGGCGCGGGCGCAGGGGCGGGAGTGGTGGCGGGTGGTGGCGCGGACTGGCCGCAGGCCGCGAAGACGGGACCAGAGGCCAGGGCGGCCAGGCACGCGAAGCGACGCATCACGCAGATGCTCCGGGTAGTTGAATTGAACCTTACGCGGCGACCGGTACCGCGGATTCCGCTGCCGCGGATTCCGCCGGCGGACGGCGCGCGCGGAAGAGCTGCACCACGAACCAGGCCAGCGAGGCGAGCCACAGGGCATAGCAGCCGGCACGCACGGGATGCCACGCGATGGCCTCGATCACCTCGCGCGGCGCCCCGACCGAGGCGAGGAGGGTGCGCGAGAGCTGCTCCGCCGTGAACCACCCCCACAGCACGCCGGCCCAGGCGAGCCCGGCGCGCACCCAGGGCCCGGGCGCGAGCTCCCGCGGGAGCCGGCGCACGTTCATGGTACCCACGACGAGGGTGAAGAGGTACATGCTGGCGATGGTGAAGGGCCCGGCGATGAGCACCAGGAAGTCGGGCTGCATCTGCTCCAGGCCGGCGCCGCCGCGCCACGACACCCAGATGATCGCCATCGAGGCGAGGGTGAAGGCGGTGAGGAAGAGGAAGAACGACCGCTGCAGGGTCCAGAACCGGTTGCGACGGCCGTAGCGCTCGTAGAACACGGTGCCCGCGATGCGCGTGACCGTGTCCACGATGGCGAGCTGGGTGGAGAAGAGGACCAGCACCCCGCCGAGCAGGAAGGCCACCTCGATCCATCTCCCGCCGGCCGCCCGCAGGGCCGCGGCCTGGCGCTCCACCATCAGCGACAGGTTGCCTGCGAGCGAGGCGTCGCCGGTGCCGAGCGTCGCGCTCACCACCAGGGTCGTGATCACCACGCTCAGCAGGATCAGCACCACGAAGGTGAACAGCAATTCGCGCCGCGCCAGCCGCATCCAGGTCCGGAACCGGGCGAGTGCCACGGGCTCGCGCGCGTCGAAGACGTATCCGGTGTCGCTCACCGGCTCGTTCACGCCGCGGAGGCCGGCGATCCGGCCCTGGTAGGCCGCCATCCCGAATCCCTTGTCGCGGAGCCAGAGCGACTGGGCCAGGAGGAGGGTCCCGCCCGAGCCGGCGTAGGCTACGGCCAGGAGCAGCGTGGGAAACTGTTCACCGGTGAGGAGCGAGGGCGGTGCGCTGCCGATCGAAACCGCACCGCGGGCCAGGGCCACGACGTCGGACGCATGGAGGCCCGCCACCACGAGAGCCAGGACCAGGGTGGGGAAGAGGATGCCGACCAGCAACAGCTCGAAGCGCTCGAGGGCGTTGTAGACCACGCGCGCGAGCGCCAGGGTGGCCCAGATGAATGCCATCATCACGAGCGCCACGGGCTGCCAGGCGGCACTCCGGCCGGTGGCGGCTCGTCCAATGCTGGTGACGAACTCGGCCGACTGGCTTGCCCACCCGGGCCAGAAGAAGCTCACCAGCGTCGCGCCCACGAAGAACCAGGCCCAGAAGCCGAGCTGGTCGAGCCGGGCCATGCCGCCGAAGACCGACTCGCCGGTCGCGATGGTCCAGCGCTCGATCTCGGCGATGACCACGAACTGGGTCATCACACCCACCCAGAAGAGCCACCAGATGGAAAAGCCGTTCACGGCGACGAGGTTGGGCCAGAGCAGGAACTCGCCGGCGCCGAGGCCCATGCCGAGGGCGATCACGGAGGGGCCGACCAGGTGGCGGAGCCGGGGGACGCGGGGGACCTCGACACCGGTGCGGAAGCGGGGCCCGTGGCCCGGGGCGGGATGGGTCGGGGCGTCGGGCGCCGCGGGCAGGGCGGCGTCGTTCACGGGGCGGTAGACCCCGTCGCGGTAGGCACTTCCCTCGTCGTCGGGACAGCGGAGGTCGTCCGGCGCGATGGTCATGTGCGAAAGTGTCGAAGGGGTGAGCGAAGATATACCTTGCCGGGATGCAACAGGAGGGACCCATGCATCGCATCGGCGAGCACCACCGGGAGCCGACGCACGTCGTGGACACCCGCGACGCGCCGCCGGACGTGTTCCTGGACCTGGGTGGCACCGACTGGGGCCGGCTCACCTGGCGCGAGGTGGGCCGCCCCTACCGGGTGGAACGCTGGGCCGACGAGAAGCGGGAGTTCGAGCGGCGAGAGGGACGGTCGCTCCCGGTCAAGGAAGGGTGGGTGAAGTTCAACCGCAGCTTCCACGAGTTGTTCCTCAAGGACGTCGAATCGGAGCAGCGGGAGGGGCGGCGGCGCCTGCTGCGGGAGCTCGCGCGGGCACGGGTGCGGGGCGCGGCGGAGACGGTCGAGGAACTGGTGCAGCTCGCCATCTGGAATCACGTGCACCGGGTGGAGGACGCGATCTGGGACCCGCGGGGGAAGCGGGCGCTGTTCGAGGGACTGGGCCACGCGAGGCCGCGGGTGCTCTTCCTGGGTGCTGCCGACGGGTACGAAGCGATGCAGCTCGCGGCGATGTATCCCGGCGGCGACGTGGTGCTGGTGGACTACGACGAGTTCTGCAAGACCGACCGGTTCGGGAAGTTCCCGGAGCGATACCCGTTCCTGGGCGCCGACCCCGACACCGGCGGGAAGCGGATCTGGTACCGGGAGGAGATGCCGATCCACTTCGAGGTGGCGGACATCCGGGAGCTGCCGTTCGGGCAGGAATTCGACGTGGTGGTGAGCGTGGGGCTGGTGGAGCACTTCCCCGACAGCCACAAGGCGGAGGCCTTCGAGTTCCACCGCAAGTTCCTCAAGCCGGGCGGCACGGCGGTGATCACCACGCCGCGGGACCAGTGGCGAGGGCGGGCGTTCTACACCATCATGGCCGACCGGATGAACTTCGGTTACCGCGAGCTGATGACGGCGCGGCAGCTGGGGCTCTACGCCTGGGAGAACGGGTTCCGGATCGAGCGGGCGGGAGTGATCAAGGCGCACAACGGGCTGGTGTGCCGGGTGCGGTGAGGGGGATTCGGACTGGGCGGACGAGTCACTCGTCGCCCTTCAGGCGCCGCAGCTCGCGGCGGTCGCGCTTGGTGGGCCGGCCCGGCGCAGGAGGCGGCACCGCGGCGATCTGACGCCGGAGCGCGGCGCGGCGCTCCACCGACTGAGGCCGTTCCTCATAGAGCTTCACCGCCTCGCTCGCGGGACCGCGCCGCTCGCTCAGCTCACGCACCACCACCACCTGCTCGTAGGGTGGCTGGCGCACCCGGACCTCGTCGCCCGGATGCAGCGCCCGCGCCCGCTTGGCCCGCTCGCCGTTCACCTCCACCTTCCCGCCGTCGATGGCCTCGGCCGCGAGCGCCCTGGTCTTGTAGAAGCGGGCGGCCCAGAGCCACTTGTCGAGGCGGACGGGGTCGAGGGGCACGGGGCGTGAGAGGTGAGAGGTGAGAGGTGAACGGGGGGTCGGCGACTCACCGTCGGGGCTCAGGGGTTCGGGGCCTCGGTGAACGGGAACGGTACAGCACACCCGCTCCGGCCCGCTACGCCCAGCTCCCTCCCGCCCGTCCTGCCCGTCCTGCCCCTCGCGCCCGTCCCTTCCGCCCTACCGTCTTTCCGCCCCTCCGCCCTATCTTCGACTCTTCCACCCACTTTCGAGCGTCCTTGCACCCCGGGCCTGCATGACCGAGGCGCCTCGCGCCCTCCCGTCGCCGCGCGCATTGGTCTCGTGGCTCTTTGCCGCGCGGCTCGCGCTGGCCGTGGGCATCCTGCTCTGGGCGGCGCTGCTGTGGGCCCAGTCGCCCGACGTATCGCTGGGGGTGAGTGCGGCGGTCCTGGCCGCGTTCACCGTCACCGCGTACGGCTCGTGGGTGGTGCTGGTGAAGGGGGCCGAGCCCGCGGGCTGGTTCCTCCGGATGCAGGCGGCGGTGGATGTGGGACTCGTCGCCCTCCTGGTGCATTTCGGCGGCGGGTCCGACAGCATCTTCCCCGCGCTCTTCGTGGTGGTGATCGCGGTCTACGCGCTGCTCCTGCCGTTCGGGTCGGCGCTGGCCGTGGCGGTGATGGTGGCGGCTCTCCACCTCGCCGACGCGTTCCTCTGGCAGCCGGAGCCGGCCAGCGTCGGGATCTGGGGCCAGATCGTCGTCTTCCTGGTGGTGTTCGCGGTGGTGGCCCTGTTGGGCCATCGGCTGCAGCAGGCGACGCGGGAGCAGGCCTCCCTGCAGAGCGAGCTCCGCCGGGTGCGGCTCGCGGCGGACGACATCCTGCGAAACATCCGCTCGGGCGTGCTCACGGTGGACGGCAAGGGCCGGCTCGCCTTCCTCAACCCCACCGGCGCGGAGCTTCTCGGCTTCGACCTCGAGGCAGGACTGGGCTACCCGGTCCTGGAAAAGCTCAAGCCGCGGTGCTCCGAACTCTGGGCCGCGCTCACCGCGGGCATCCGGTCGGGCCGCCGGGTGAACCGGGGCGAGGGGACCATCGTCCGGGGCGACCGGATGCTCGAGATCGGCCTCACCACGACGGTGTTCGAGTCGGAGCCGGGCCAGCCGCCTTCGGTGACGGCGCTCTTCACCGACATCTCGGAGTCGAAGCAGCTCTCGGAGCTGCGGCTGCAGGCGGAACGGCTCGAGGCCGTCGCGTCGCTCAGCGCGTCGCTGGCCCACGAGATCAAGAACCCGCTGGCCTCGATCCGGAGCTCGGTGGAGCAGCTCGCCCGGGCCCACCGGGAGGACGAGGACGATCAGCTCCTGGCCCGGCTGATCGTGCGGGAGAGCGACCGGCTGAGCCGGATCCTGAGCGAGTTCCTCGACTTCGCGCGGGTGCGGGCGCACGAATCGCTGCCGCTCGACCTGCACGAGCTCGCCTCCGCGTCGGCGCGGCTGGTGCGCGAGCACCCCGACTGCCGGGACGACGTCGAGATCCAGGTGGAGGGTGAGCGTACCCTGATGGAGGGCGACGACGACCTCCTGCACCGGATCGTGGGCAACCTGGTGCTCAACGCGGCGCAGGCGGCCAAGGGACCGGGGCGGATCACGGTGGCGGTGCGGCCGGCGGCACCGGGCGAGGTGCCGGGCGGCAACGGGCCGGAACACTCCGTGCGGCTCTCGGTCAGCGACGACGGCCCGGGCATCCCCGACGAGATCCGGGACCGGCTCTTCGAGCCGTTCGTGACGGGCCGCACCGGCGGCACCGGGCTCGGGCTGGCGGTGGTGCAGCGCGCGGTCGAGGCCCACCGGGGGCTCATCCTGGTGGAATCCGCCCAGGGGCGCGGCACGACGTTCACGGTGTACTTTCCGGTCAAGTGGAGCGCGGAATGACGGCAACCCGGCAGAAGCCATCCGTGCTGGTCATCGACGACGAGACCGGCATCCTCGACACCCTCCGGATCCTGCTCCGGAAGGAGGGGTGGGAGGTCACGGTCGCCCAGGGCGGCAAGGCGGGGCTGGAGGCGATCCGCACCGCTTCGCCGGACGTGGTGATCACCGACGTCCGGATGCCGCAGGTGAC
>JBOHSQ010000183.1:0-6286 GCA_050733295.1 Gemmatimonadales bacterium | reverse complement strand
CTGCCGGAGCAGGCGTTCTACATGCAGGGCGGCATCGATGACGTGGTGCGGCGCGCCGAGGAGCTGGCAAAGTCGTGATGCACGTCACGGTCATCTCGCCCGAGTCGGCGATCTTCGACGGCGATGCGGACGCGCTGGTGGCGCCCGCATACGACGGCCAGGTGGGGATCCTGCCCCGCCATGCGCCGTTCATGACCCTGCTGGGCGAGGGGCCGCTCACCGTGCGCAGCGCCGGCGCGGAACGGCGATTCGTCGTTCGCGGAGGATTCCTGCAGGTCCTCACCAACACCGTTCGGATCGTGGCCGAACACGTCCAGGGAGGCTGACCGATGCGCCGTATCGCACTCACGCTGCTGGCGGTCCTCGCCGTACCCGCGGTCCGGGCGGAGGCCCAGGAGACGGGCACCCCCGTCTTCCTCGCCCCCTACCGGGCGTTCGAGAACCACGAGGTCGGGGTGGCCCTGTCCGACCCCGGCGATGACGCCTGGGCGATCGAGGGCAGCTACCGCTTCGGCTGGAACAACCACGACCTCGGCTTCCGCGGCGGGTTCATCGACGTGGGCGACAACACCGGCGCCCTGCTCGGCGCCAGCTACCGCGCCCGCGTGATCACCCACTCGCGCGACTTCCCCCTGGACGGCGCCTTCACCGCCGGGGTCGGCGTCCGGCTGATCGAGGACTTCACCGACGGGCTGATCCCGGTCGGCCTCTCGCTCGGTCGCCGGTTCGAGGCCGAGGATTCGGACGTGAGCTTCGTGCCCTACGTCCATCCGGTGATGGCCCTCGCGTTCGGCGACAACGACGAGGACCTGCTCTTCGGCATGGGCCTGGGCGTGGACGTGCGTGTGTCCAGCACCCTCGACATCCGCGTCGCGGGCGCGCTCTTCGACTACGAAGGCATCAGCATCGGCGTGGCCTGGATCCGCTGAGACACCGACCAGCTCCTGGAGGAAACTTGCGTCCTCGTTCGCTGGCCGCAGCGCTCGCGCTGGCTCTCGTGGCCGTGCCTGCCGGGGCCCAGGTCCCGGGACTGCCCGTCTTCAACGGCGGCCCGAAGCCGGGCCTGACCGTGGCTCTCGATGCCGGGTTTCCGGACGAGGACGCCGGCGGCGGGAACGCCTTCGCCGGGACCGTAACGTGGGGGAAGGGCCCCTGGATGCTCACCGGCACGGTCGGAACCTTCGGGCCCGACGACGTGGACGGCGGGCTGACCCTGGGTGCCACCGGCAACCTCCAGGTGCTGGGTGGCCCGCTCTCGCCGTTCGGTGTGACACTGCAGGCGGGCTTCGGCTACGGTGGACTCGAGGGCGGGGACCTGTATCGCGCTCCGATCGGCGCCAGCCTGGCGATGGTCATTCCCAGCCCGGCGGTGTCGCTCAAGCCCTGGATCGCCCCACGGCTGCACCTGAGCCAGGTGAGCGGGGCAGGGGCCGTCGAGGAGGACTGGAGCAGCAACTTCGGCGTGAGCGCGGGCCTGGACCTGTACTTCATCGGTGGTTTCGGGCTGCGCGCCGCGTACGACCACGTCTCCGGGGACGACGTCTCCCCTGGTATCTTCGGCGTCGGTCTCAACTACGCATTCAACATCGCCGGCTTCTGAGCCGGCGTTCGGGACATCGAGCGGGACGCGCCCGGCCGTGCCGGGCGCGTCCCACGTTCCAGGGAACCTGATGCCGCGCCATTCCCGCCAACTGCTGTCGCTCTGCTTCCTCGCCCTCGTCCCCGCGCTTCACGGGTGCGCGCACTCGTTCGATGCGACGAGGGTGGGTGTGCCGGTGACGATGGCCTCCGCCAACGCCGCGCCTCCGGCCGGCGAGCCTTTTTCGGTGACGCAGCGGGCCGTCTACGTGGCGTGGGGCACGATCCAGATCAGGGAGGCTTCGTTGCAGAAGGCGCTGGCAGGACAACTGGTCGACGGCACCTCGATCGCCGATCTGCGCATCAAGGTGCGGAGCCGCTTGAGTGATGTCCTCATCACCGGCCTCACGCTGGGGATCCTCACCCCGCGGGCGGTGACCTACGAGGGCGTCGTGGTGGGCAGGTCCCGCTAGCGCGACGCGACCAGTTCCTCGACGAGTGCCGTCGTGCGGTCGGCGGCCCCGATGCCTGCCGCGACGACGGCAGCAGCCCGTTCACCCGCCCTCCTCGGCGCCGCCCCGGCCAACCA
The DNA here is from genome assembly GCA_050733295.1 of Gemmatimonadales bacterium. Lineage (GTDB taxonomy): Bacteria > Gemmatimonadota > Gemmatimonadetes > Gemmatimonadales > GWC2-71-9 > JAICEH01. The sequence continues at coordinate 4,119 of JBOHSQ010000183.1, read as the reverse complement.
TTCCAGCCACCGCTCCGCGATCTCCGCCCCCGCGGCCGCCGGAGCGCCTTGCGACGCTGCCCACGCGCCACCCGCCTCGAGCAGCAGCCTCGCGTCCCGGCTCTCGCCCCAGTTCGGCCCGACCATCACCGGTTTGTACCATGCCGCGGGCTCCAGCACCGAATGCAGTCCCGCGGTGCCGAACCCGCCACCCACCCAGGCAGCGGCACCCGCACCGTAGATGGTGGCCAGGACGCCGACGCGGTCCACCAGGAGGAGCGGCACGGGGCCTGACGCAGCCGACAGGCGCACCGGTGCCGGGAGTCCGAGGCGTACCGCCGTGCGCGCGACTTCCTCCAGGTGCGCTGGCGTAGGCTCGTGGGGCACCAGCACCAGGCGCGCATCGGGCCGGGCCTCGAGCACGCGCGTGAATGCCCGAAGCAGCGCGGCTTCGTCCGGAGGCCAGGTGGAGCCCGCCACCAGCGCCGGTCCCCCGCCCGCAGTGAGTCGCAGGATGGGGTCGTCCGGTGCGACGGCGGCGACCCGCTCAGCCACCGAGTCGTAGCGCGTATCACCCACCACCTCGATCCGGTCCGCGGCCACGCCGAGCCGGGCGAGGCGCTCGGCGTCCTCCGTCGCGATCGCGCCCACACGCTCAACCGCGCGGTAGCCGGGCGCGAGCAGCGCCCTCGCGGGCCAGCGGAGGCGGCCGCTCCCGGGCCGGACGGTGGCGGCGATGAGCCCAACCGCGGTCCCGCGTTCCGCTGCATGCGTCGCGAGCTGGGGCCAGAGGTCGAGCTTGCTGAAAATCAGCGCAGATGGCCGGAGTGCCTCGACGGCGTTGCGGGCCTCCGCCAAGGTGTCGTAGGGCAGGTAGTCTGCCACGTCGGCGCCGAGACGCAGCGCGAAGCGCGCCGCCGAGGGACTGAAGAAGGTATAGGCGAACTGCCAGGATGGGTGACGCTCGCGGAGCCGCCGAAACACCGGCTCGGCCTGCAATCCTTCCCCGACGGACGGTGCGTGCATCCACACGAGGGGTCTCGCGCGATCGCGCGAAGTCCTCGCCCACTCGGCGAGCCGCGCCCCGACACCGGCACGCGCCAAGTGTCCCACGCGGGCCTTCTCGCTCAGGACGCTCACCGCCGGGACGAGGTGGCGCCCGCCGGCGATCAGTGCGCGATAGAACAGCGAGGGCGAGCGGCGCATGGGCGCGGAAGGTCGTGGCGACCCGCAGGAGCGGTCAAGGGTTGCACGCTGAAACAATCAGGGCTGCGGGGCGTAGATAGCCACTGGCAACAGCGGCTGGCGCGCCTCACCACCCGATGGGAGATGCAAGGCAGATGGGGAGCTACTGGGAGCAGACTAGGCGGCCGAGGTACAGCCTGCTCCTCGCCATGCCCTTGCTCCTCCTCTACGAGGGACTCGCGGCCCTGCTGGGACGGCAAGGCGCGGCGGAGGTGCGGAACGGCGCGGACGTCCTGCTGAAGAACCTGTTCCTGCTGGTGGGAGGCGCCAATGGTCTCCTCCTCTTCGGCCTGGCCCTCGCACTGGTCGGCGGTTGGCTCGTGTCCCGAGACCTTCGCCAGCACGGCGCACCCAGGGTGGCGTGGTTCGTTGGGATGCTGCTCGAGGCAACGGCGTACGCGACGATCCTGGGCGTGGCCGCGAGCTGGCTCACGACGCTCCTGCTCGGGGGAGGACCCCTCGCCGCATCGGCTGCGGTCGCCACCGACTTTCCGACGCAGGTGATGCTCTCCCTCGGTGCGGGCCTCTACGAAGAGCTGCTCTTCCGGGTGCTGCTGGTCTCCGTGCTGCTCCTCCTGGCGCGCCGTGGATTCGGGTGGGGAGACCTCGCCTCCGGCGCGTTCGCGGTCGTGCTCTCCGCGCTGGTCTTCTCGGCCTTCCACTACATCGGCCCGTACGGCGACCAATTCGCCCTGTCGTCCTTCACCTACCGGGCGGTCGCGGGGTTGATGCTGAGCGGGCTCTATGTCACCCGGGGATTCGGGATCGTCGCGTGGTCGCACGCGCTCTACGACGTGATGCTGGCTGCGCTGGGAGGATGGGGGTAGTCAGGAAGTGAGGAGCGGGAAGTGAGACGGGTGCCCCTATTCCTTCTCACTCTTTCGCTTGCAGCACCGAATCGAGGATCGTCCGGAACGTCCCCACCGGATGGGCGCCACGCAGCAGGCCGCCCTCGATGTAGAACGTGGGGGTCGACCGGGCGCCGGTGCGTGCGGCGCCCTCGGCATCCGCGCTGGCGTCGGCGCGTCCCTGGCCGCCCTCGAGGCAGGCCTCGATTCCCGCCCGCGGAATCCCGGCGGAATCGGCCAGGGAGAGGAAGAACGGGCTGGGGTTGGCCAGTGGAGCCCACGCCTGCTGATGCAGGAAGAGCAGGTCGTGCACCGGCCAGAACTTCCCGGCCCTTGCGGCGCACATGGCGAGCTCGGCCGCCGGCACGGCGTTCGGATGCAGCGACGTGAGGGGAAGGTTGACGAACACCCAGCGGACCCGGCCGGTCCGGATGTACTCGCGTTCGAGGATCGGGAACACTTCGGTCGCGTGCCGCCGGCAGAAGGGGCACTGGAAATCGGACATCTCGTACACGGTGACCGGAGCGTCCGACTTGCCTTTCGCCCGAAGCTCGATCGCCGCCGCGGCCGATTGGGCTTGCCCGGGGACCTGCCCCAGGATCGACAGGGCGACGATTGCGGCGGCGTGCGCGAGCGGGCGCATCAGTAGCGCGGTCGGCGCCAGCCGGTTGCGGCGTCGAGCCGTGTCGTGTCTTGCCTGGCCGGCACGTTCCAGTACCATTCGCGGTTGGGATCGGACGCGTCCCAGGAGCGCGCGTAGATCCACCAATCCCCCGCTTGCAGGCGGAACTCAGCCAGGCCTGAGGCGTCGGTAGTGTCGAGCAGGGGCGGGAGACGGCGCTCCTTCGCAAGCCGCTCGGTCAGGGTGTCGTAGCCGGCATAGATGGATTGCTCCCAGGCGCGGACCTCGGCCCGCAGCGAATCGATGCGGGGCTGCAGGCGCCTGCGCAACGCCGCCAGCGCGCGCTCCGCCGAGTCCGCCCGGGTCCGAAGCCGCGCAAGGGAGTCGCTGAGGCGGCCGAAGCGCCCGTAGGCCGTGGCGTAGTCGGCGGCGCCGCGGGGCAGCGTGTCGAGCGTGTGCCGGAGGCTTGTAATCTCGCGCTCGAGCCGGCTCGCCAGCGCACCCGACTCCGCGGCGATGGCGAAGGGCGTGGCGAAGGTGGCGTAGAGCGAGTCGAGCCGGCCGGCGTGCGGCCGGGGGCTGCCGGCCCGCTGCTCGAGCGACGTGATGACGCTGTCGCGGTCATACGGCAGCGCGATCACTGGGAGTCCGGGGATGGCCACCGGGGTGTCCGCAGCGCCGGGCACCGTCACTTCGACGACGACGTCGCGGGCGCCGCCCTGGCAGGCGACGCACAGCAGCAGGAGCACGAGATGGGGTCGCATTGGTCGGCGAAAGCTAGGTGGGCCCTCGCGGCGCTACAACTCGCCGCCCCGGCCGCCATGGCGCAGTCTCCCGGGATCGAGCGCCTGTTTCCGGAGCGGCCGTCCGGCTACGTCACCGACGTGGCCGGAGTGGTTGACCCCGCGTCCCGGCAGGAGATGGAGTCGCTCGTCCAGCGGCTGAGGGGGGCGACCGGCGCGGAAATCGCGATCGTCACGCTGCCCACGATCGGGGACTACGCCCCCGTGGACGTCGCCGTGGCTCTCGGGCGCAAATGGGGCGTGGGCGCCGCGGCAGAAATCGGGGATGAGCGGCGCAACGCGGGCCTGGTGGTGCTGCTGGTTCCGAGGCGCGAAGGTGACGACAACTCGGGCCACATCTTCATCGCGACGGGGAAGGGTGTCGAAGGCATCGTCACCGATGCCGAGGCGGGTCGCGTGCGCGACCGGATGGTGCCCGAGCTTCGGCGCGGCGAATACGGACCCGGGCTCCTGACCGGCGTGCGGTCGCTCGTGTCCACACTCGCTCGCGGATTCGGCGTCGAGGATTCCACGCTGGTCGATCGCGACCGGCAGCTTGCAGCGGAACGTGGGAGGCCGAGCGCCACGACCCTGCTGCTCGGGCTGTTCGTCGGCATGGTCGTGCTCTCCCTGGTCATCTCCG
>JBOHSQ010000182.1:0-14237 GCA_050733295.1 Gemmatimonadales bacterium | reverse complement strand
CGGCGGGAGCGGTGGTCGACGGGCGCACCTGGCGCGAACTGCGCCAGGCCGGCGCGGACCCGGCGCGCGCGCTGGCACGGCATGATGCCTACCCGGCGCTCGACGCCGCGGACGCCCTGCTCCGCATCGGCCCTACCGGAACGAACGTGGCCGACCTCGTCGTCGGGCTCGCTGCCGGGCGCTGATCCCTACCGGGTGTGGGCGAACTGCTCGTCCTCGGTGCTCTCCGCCAGCGCGGCAGTCGAGGCGGCGCCCCGCGAGATGGCCTGCAGCACCTCATCGAAGTAGCCGGTGCCCACCTCCCGCTGGTGCCGCGTCGCCGTATACCCGTGCGCCTCCGAGGCGAACTCGGCCTGCTGCAGTGCCGAGTAGGCCGCCATGCCGCGCTCGCGGTAGGCGCGGGCCAGCTCGAACATGCCGTGGTTGAGCGAATGGAACCCTGCCAGGGTCACGAACTGGAATCGGTATCCCATCGCCGCCAGTTCCCGCTGGAACCGAGCGATCGTCGCGTCGTCGAGGTGTTTCTTCCAGTTGAATGACGGCGAGCAGTTGTAGGCCAGCAGCTTGCCGGGATGCACCTGATGGATCGCCTCGGCAAACGCCCGGGCCTCGGCCAGGTCGGGGGTGGAGGTCTCCATCCAGAGCAGGTCGGCCAGCGGCGCATACGCGAGGCCCCGGGCGATGGCCATCTCCAGTCCGCCGGTGATGCGATGGAACCCTTCGGGCGTCCGCCCGCCGGTGAGGAAAGGCCGGTCGCGCTCGTCCACGTCGCTGGTGAGGAGCCGGGCGCTGCCGGCGTCGGTCCGCGCCACGAGCACCGTCGGCACATCCAGGACGTCGGCGGCCAGGCGCGCCGCGGCGAGGGTTCGCACGAAGTGGCCCGTGGGGATCAGCACCTTGCCGCCGAGGTGGCCGCACTTCTTCTCGGAGGAGAGCTGGTCCTCGAAGTGCACCCCGGCCGCGCCGGCCTCGATCATCGCCTTCATCAACTCGAACGCATTCAGGGGGCCGCCGAACCCGGCCTCGGCGTCGGCCACGATCGGCGCCAGCCACCAGCGTGACGCCTGCCCGCTCTCGGCACGCTCGATCTCGTCGGCCCTGAGCAGAGCCTGGTTGAGCCGCCGCACCACGGCCGGGACCGAGTTGGCCGGATAGAGCGACTGATCGGGATAGGTCTGCCCCGCCAGGTTCGCGTCCGCCGCCACCTGCCAGCCCGAGAGATAGATGGCCTCCAGCCCGGCACGCACCTGCTGCACCGCCTGGTTGCCGGTGAGGGCGCCGAGCGCCGGGATGTACTCGCGGGTCATGAGCAATTCCCAGAGGCGCGCGGCACCGAGCTCGGCCAGCGTGTGGGCGATGCGCACCGAGGGCCGCAGCCGCTCGACCGCAGCGTGATCGTAGGGGCGTTCCACCCCATCCCAGCGGCCGGCGGGAACCGCGAGCAGGGCATCGGTGGCGGTTCGGGACGAGATCATCGAATCTCTCCGGTGTCGACGGCCAGGACCTGGTCGTAGGTGGCCAGGGTGAGGAATTCGGCGCACTCGGGCGCAATCGCGAAACGTTCGAACAGCGCGGTGGCCTCGTCCCACCGCCGAGCCGGTCCGCCCTGCGCCCTTGTCGCTCGGCGCAGGGGGGCAAGCTCCTCGGCCATCACCGCGCGCAGCATCGCGGCGGTGACTTTCCGGCCGTCGTCCAGCGCGGCGCGATGCCGAATCCACTGCCAGACCTGTGTGCGGGAGATCTCCGCGGTGGCGGCGTCTTCCATCAGGTTCTCGATGGGCACGCACCCGACACCGCGGAGCCAGGCCTCGAGGTACTGCACACCCACGCGCACGTTGTGCCGGAGCCCGGCCTCGGTGCGCGTTCCCTCCGGCACCCGCAGAAGGTCCGCGGCGGTGGCCAGGTGGTCCTGGCGAAGCACGCCGAGCTGGTTCGGACCCTCGAGCCCGGCCTCGAAGACTTCGCGCGCAACAGCGACCAGGGCCGGATGGGCGACCCAGGTGCCGTCGTGGCCGTCCCCGACCTCGCGTCGCTTGTCGGCACGCACCGCCTCGAGCGCGGCCGCGTTGGCTCCGGGGTCGTCCCGAATGGGGATCTGGGCCGCCATGCCCCCGATCGCGTGCGCGCCCCGGCGGTGACAGGTCTGGACCACCAGCTGGGTATACGTCCGGAGGAACGGCTGCAGCATCGTGACCTGGCCGCGGTCGGGAAGCACGGCGGCCGGATCGTGCGCGTTGGTCTTGATGTAGGAGAAGATGTAATCCCACCGGCCGCAGTTGAGTCCCGCGGAGTGCTCGCGCAGCTCCCACAGGATCTCGTGCATCTCGAAAGCCGCGGGGAGGGTCTCGATGAGGACCGTCGCCTTGATGGTTCCCACCGGCAGCTCGAGCTGCTCTTCGGCGAACCCGAAGGCCTGGTCCCAGATCCGGGCCTCGCGGTGGCTCTCCAGCTTGGGCAGGTAGAAGTAGGGCGCCGTGCCCCGGTCGAGCAGCTCCCGCGCGTTGTGGAACACGAAGAGGCCGAAGTCGAAGAGCGCGCCGGGCACCGGCCGCCCATCCACCATGTAGTGGCCCTCGGGCAGGTGCAGGCCGCGCGGCCGCACCATCAGGGTCGCGACCCGCTCGCCGAGGCGGTACGCCTTGGCGGTCTCGGGATCCTGGAACTCGATCGTGCCCCGGACGGCATCGAGCAGGTTGACCTGTCCATTGACCAGGTTGGCCCAGGTCGGAGTCGTCGCGTCCTCGAAGTCGGCCATGAACACGTCGGCGCCCGAGTTGAGCGCGTTGATGATCATCTTGCGGTCGACGGGACCGGTGATCTCGACGATCCGCCGCTCGAGGTCGCGTGGCACCGGCGCCACGCGCCAGTCGCCCTCGCGGATGGAGCGGGTGTCCGGCAGGAAATCGAGGCGTTCACCGGCGGCGAGGCGGCTGCGGCGGCGGAGGCGGGCGCCCAGGGCGTCGTCGATCCGGGGGCGAAGTGCCCGGGTCAGGGCGGCCACGAAATCGAGGGCCTCGGCGGTGAGCACCTCATGACAGCGAGGGATGCTGGGTCCGCAGAGTTCCTCGTCGTTGAGCGGCGAGCGGTGCAGCATGAGCGAGGTGGCCATGGCCGGGCCTCCGGTTGGTGCCGCAGGAGGGTGAGGCAGGAATCGTGCTAGGTCGATGGTAAATCTGAGCCAGGCCTTAGACAACAAATCATTGTGTAACAAGGTGTTATAGTGTTACCTTTAGTTCATAACTACGCTGTCATTTCGTCAATCTTGTCAATACGAGGCGAGGACCCCACATCATGTCGGCGGGAAGCTTCGGGAGCCGGATCCGGCGGTTGCGGCTCGAGCGGGGACTGACCCAGGCGGCCCTGGCCCAGCGGCTGGGAATTTCGGCGAGCTACCTCAACCTGCTGGAACATGGCCGGCGGAAGGTGTCGGCCGACCTCCTGGTGCGGATAGGCCGGGCGCTTTCGCTCGAGCTCCGCGACCTCGGCGGGGAGGCCGAATCGCAGCTTCTGCCCGACCTGATCGAGGCGTTCGGCGATGCCCTCTTCGAGGACCAGCCCGTGGCCCAGCGGGACCTCGAGACCCTGACCGGCGAGGCGCCGGAGCTGGCCCGCGCCGTGATCCGGCTGTACCACGCCTTCGCGGCGTCACGCGCGTCGGTGGAAACGCTGTCGGCCCGCGAGCTCGATCGGCTCGAGGTGGCCTCCGTTGACCGGGTGCGTCACTCCTCGGAACAGGTCTCCGACTTCATCCAGGCGCGGATGAACCACTTCCCCGAACTCGAGGAGGCGGCGGAGCGCCTGGGGCGCGAGGCCCGGCTCGAGCGCGACGGACTCTACGCCGGGCTGGTGGGCGCGCTCGAGCGCCGGGCGGGGGTTCGGATCCGGATCGCCACGGTGGACGAGATGGGCGACGCGGTGCGCCGCTACGACGCGGCGCGGAAGGAGCTGCTGCTGTCGGAGACGCTGCGGCGCGGGTCACGGAACTTCCAGGCCGCCACCCAGCTCGCGCTGCTGAGCGAGCACCCGCTGCTGGAGCGGCTGACCGACGACCCGATGCTGGGCACGGACGAAGCGCGGGCCCTGGGCCGCACGGCGCTGGCGAGCTACTTCGCCGCCGCCGTGCTGATGCCCTATGCCGACTTCCTCCAGGGGACCGAGGAGACGCGGTACGACGTCGAGCTCCTGGGCCACCGCTTCCGGGTCGGCTGGGAGCAGGCGTGCCACCGGCTTACGACCTTGCGCCGCCCCGGCGCGGAAGGCGTGGCCTTCCACTTCGTGCGGGTGGACATCGCGGGGAACATCTCAAAGAAGTTCAGCGCCACAGCGGTCCGCTTCCCCCGCTTCAGCGGGCTCTGCCCGCTGTGGAACGTGCACGGCGCGTTCCTCCAGCCGGGACGGATCCGGGTGCAGCTCTCCCGGCTGCCCGACGGCAGCGCCCTCTTCTCGGTCGCGCGCACGGTGCAGCGGCACGCCGGCGGCTGGCGGGTGCCGATGGTCCTGCAGGCGGTGGGCATCGGGTGCGACGTGGCGGAGGCGCACCGGCTGGTCTACGCAGAGGGGATGGACCTGGGCAACCTGGCCGCGGCGGTCCCGATCGGCATTTCCTGCCGGGTGTGCGAGCGGACTGACTGCCGGGCGCGGGCGTTCCCGTCCCTGCACCATCCGCTGCAGGTAGACGAGAACGTGCGGGGGCTGGCGTTCTATGCGCCGGTCACGGAGAAGAGGCTCTAGGAGGATTGACCGCGGAGGCGCGGAGCTCCGCGCCTCCGCGACAAACTATGGCCGGAGCTCCAGGTCCGGGACGTAGTCGGCCCCGACCACGACCGTCACGTCCACACGGCGGAGGCTGTCGGTCGCTTCTCGCACGATCCCCTGCCCCAGCGCGCCGCGCACTTGCTCCGCCGGACGGCGCGCGCCGCGGCGCGCGATGACCAGGGTGGACTCGGCAGCCGGGCCGGTGCCGAAGTAGACCACGTCGAGCCCCCGGCTCCGGAGGTGGCGCGTGATCCGGCGCGCGAGGCCGTCGCGGCCGCTGCCATTGATGACCTCGACCAGCACGCGATCATCCCCGCTGGGGATGGCGTAGGCGTGGCCCGCGACCTTCTCCTGCCGGGGCCAGGCGACGGCCGCAACCAGGCCCGCGAGCGCGAGTGCGCCCGCGAGCATCAGCGCGGTGCGATGGCGAGCGAGTTCCAGAAGCGCCAGGTCGGTTCGGGGATGGGCCAGCCGTGCTCGATGCAGTGGCCGATGCGGTCGCGGGCCACCTCGCGCAGCACCCCGCGGAGGTCGCGGGGGAGGCGCTCGGCCAGGTCGGCACGCCGGGACCCGTCGAATCCCCGTCCAGGCTCGAGGTAGTCGGCGCAGTAGAGGATCCGCCCGACCATGTCCCACTCGGCCAGCCCCAGCGAGTGGTAGCGCACCGCATCGAGCACACCCCGGTCGGTCTCTCCCTCGGCCTTGGCTCGCGCCGCGGCGGCCGGGCCGTGCACCAGCTCCTCCGGACCATCGGCGCTCGGGGCCCACTCGCGCAGCGCCTCGGGCGAGGCGTCGCGCAGCGCGTCGTGCAGCCAGACCGCGCGAAGCCACCGGTTCCGCTCGGAATCGGGGACCCCGATCTCCTCGGCCCAGTGGGCAACCAGCGTCGCGACCCGCTCGACGTGGGCGGTCCGCTCGGGAGACATCTGGGCCCAGGCCGGGATCGTTGGCCGGAGCAGCGGCGAGGCCTGCGCGGGCCCGCGGTCCGGCATCTCCGATCAGCCTTCGGCGCGCAGCGCGGGGCGGGTGGGACGATTGCGCGCGTCCACGTGCACCACGATCGGCACGTGGCGGGACGCTTCCTCGTCGTCGTAGTCCGCGTAGGTGATGAGAATCACGAGGTCGCCGGGGAGCCCCAGTCGGGCCGCAGCACCGTTGAGCTGGAGGGCGCCCGAGCCGCGCGGCCCGGGGATGACGTAGGTGGTGAATCGCGAGCCGTTGTTCACGTTCACGACCTGGATCTCCTCCCAGGAGACCAGGTCGGCCGCCTCCATCAGGTCCTCGTCGATGGTGAGTGACCCCTCGTAATGGAGATCCGCCGAGGTGATGGTGGCGCGATGGATCTTGGACTTCATCAGGCGGCGCAGCATTCAGCCGATACCCTGCCCCAAGGTGACGTTGTCGATGAGACGCGTCGCGCCCACTTGTGCCGCCACGGCCACGATCGTGTCGTCCGCCGCGACGCTCACGGGCGCGAGGTCCACCGGATCCACAACCGCAATATACTCGGCGCGCGCACCCGGATGCACCTCCAGCGCGCCACGCGCCGCGGCCTCGAGCGCTGCGGGATCGGTGACCCCGCCACGATAGCGCTCCACCGCCGCGCGAAGGGCCGCGGACAGTCCCGCCGCGTCGCGCCTGGATTCCTCGTCGAGGTAGGCGTTCCGGCTGCTTCGCGCGAGCCCGTCCGATTCCCGGACGGTCGGCAGCGCGGCGACCTCCACCGGGAAGTCGAGGTCCCGCACCATCCGGCGCACCAGCACCACCTGCTGCCAGTCCTTCTGGCCGAACACCGCCACGTCAGGCTGCACGATGAGGAACAGCTTGGCGACGACGGTGAGCACGCCGGCGAAATGTCCCGGCCGCGCGGCACCCTCCCACCGGTCGGCCGCGGGACCAGGCACGACCAGCGTGGAACGGCCGGGCGGATACATCTCGCCCACGTCCGGCACGAACAGCGCGTCGACGCCCCGGGCCGAGGCCAGCGCGCGGTCGCGTTCGAGCGGCCGCGGGTACTGCGCGAAGTCCTCGCCGGGGCCGAACTGGAGCGGGTTCACAAAGATGCTCATCACGACCACGTCGCTCAGGCGGCGCGCCTCGTCCACCAGCCGCAGGTGGCCGTCGTGGAGCGCACCCATGGTGGGCACGAACCCGATCTGCTTGCCCTCGGCGCGGCGCTGGCGCAGGAAGGTGCGGAGCGCGTGAATGGTCGGGAACTCGCGCATCAGTCGAAGCTCTGCTCCGGACCTGGATAGCGGCCCTCGCGCACGTCGGCCGCGAACCGGCCCACCGCATCGCGCACGACGCCGGCCACCTCGGCGTAGCGCTTCAGGAACTTGGGCCGGAACCCCTCGTTGAGCCCGATCATGTCGGGGAGCACCAGGACCTGGCCGTCGCAGCCGGCGCCGGCGCCGATCCCGATGGTGGGGATGGTGAGCCCCTTCGAGATCCGCTCGGCCAGGGGAGCCGGGACCAGCTCGAGCACCAGCGAAAATGCGCCCGCATCCTCCAGCAGGCGGGCCTCCGCGAAGAGGCGCTCGGCGGACTCCGGCGTGCGGCCCTGGACCCGGTACCCGCCCAGCGCATGCACCGACTGCGGGGTGAGCCCGAGGTGACCCATTACCGGGATGCCGCGCTCCACCAGCGCCTGCACGGTGCGCACCATCGGGGCACCGCCCTCGAGCTTCACCGCCTGCGCCCCGGTCTCCTGCATGGCTCTCCCGGCATTCCGGATCGCCTCCTCGATGGACACCTGGTAGGTGAGGAACGGGAGGTCGATCACGAGGAGGCTGCGGGTGAGGCCGCGCCGCACCGCGGCGCCGTGATAGATCATCTGGTCCAGGGTGGCCCCGAGCGTCGAGTCGTGGCCCGCCACCACCTGGTGCACCGAATCCCCAACCAGCACCACGTCCACCCCCGCTGCGTCGAGGATGCGGGCGTGGAGCGCGTCGTAGCAGGTCAGGGCCACGATCTTCCGCCGCTCCGCCTTCATCCGGACCAGGTCCAGGGTGGTGAGCGACTTCGGCTCAGCGCTCATGGGCATCGAGCTCCTCGATTTCGCGGCGCCAGAATTCGCGCTCGGCCAGGCCGGGATGCGGAAGGGTGAGGTCGGGCTCGGCCACCTCCTGGTCGCCGAACCGCACGATGTCGAGGTCGAGGGTGCGTGGCGCCCAGCGTTCCCGCCGGGCCCGGCCCCGATCCGCCTCGATGCGATGAAGGTGACGGAGGAGCGCCCGCGGCGCGAGGCCCGTCTCGAGCAGCGCCATCTGGTTGAGGTAGGCGGGCTGGCGAAGCCCCCCGAGCGGGGCCGTCTCCTCCACGCTCGAGACGGCCACCAGGCGAGTCTCGGGCAGCTGCGCCAGGGCCTGCCGTGCCGCGTCCAGGTGACCGGCACGATCACCCAGGTTGCTGCCCAGCGCCACGAGCACCCGCTCCCGCACCGCCATCATGCGCCACCCGTGAAGTGCCGGGCGATGCTCTGCAGCTCGCCGGCGACGGCCTCGAGCTCGCGGATCGCACGCTCCAGGTCGGCTTGCCGGCTCGAGGCCAGGCCCGCCTGGTCGAGCAGGGTGGTGGCTCCGCCCTTGGTGCGGCTCGCCACCCGGGCCAGACCCTCGATGTCCCGGGCCAGTCGATCGAAGGCCGCGAGCTGCGCCCCGGCGGCGTCGGCGATCCGCTGGGCCTCGCGCTCCGTCTGGACGATCGACGTCACGATCGCCTCGAGGCCCGCGGCAGCGGCCCCGCTCACGTCCTCGACCCCGGAGACGGCTTCCTCCCCGCGACCGATCTGCTCCGAGACGGCCTGGACCCGGTCGCTTACGCCGGTGAGCAGGCGGCCGGCCTCCCGCGCCGCGGCCGTGCTCTGGGCCGCGAGCTGCCGCACCTCGCCCGCGACGACCGCGAACCCGCGTCCGCCCTGCCCGGCGCGGGCAGCCTCGATCGCGGCGTTGAGCGAGATCAGGTCGGTGAGGTCCGCGATCTCATGGATGGAGGAGAGCACGCCTCCCACGCCACGCGCCTCGAGCCCGAGGGCTGAAACCCGCTCGGCCCCGTCCGACACGACATGCTTGAGCTCGACCAGGCGGCCGAGGGCCTCCACGATCGCCTCGCGATGGCGCCGCGCCAGACCGGCGGCGGACCGGCTCGCATCAGCCACCCGGGCCGCTTCGGCGGCCATCGCCCGCGCGGCGGCGGCCAGCTCTCCGGTGGCCCGGAGCCCCGCCGCGACGAACGCCTCCTCCTCGCCCACGGCCTCGCGGAGTCCGCCGGCGGCGCTGGTCAGCGAGGCCGACCCGGCGCGCAGACTCTCGGTAGTGGCCGCCAGCGCCGCGACCTGGGCACCGATCTGGCCGATGGTCGTGATCAGGGGTCGCCGGAGGTCGGCGATGTGCATCGCGGTCGCCACCTGCGTGGCGATGGTGGTGATCGCGGTCAGGTCGCGTGAGCGGTAGGCGTGGCGCTTGTGATGCTCCAGCTCGAGCGTGCCCACCACCTCCTCCCCGAACCGCACCGGGGCGATCACGACGCTGTGCACCTCGGGATCCGGCGCGACCATCCGCGGATCCATGTGGGCGTCGCTGATCACGACCGGCATCCCCTGCAGGATCACCGAGCGGCGCAGGCCATCGAGCTCGGCGGGCGGCTCGCCACGGCGCTGGCGCCCGATGCCGGCGCGGTAGGCGATGACCGGGCCCTCACGCTGGGCGCGGTAGATCCTGAGGTCGCCCCAGTCGAGGAGGCGATGGGCGAGCCGCTCGACCTGGTGGAGCGACGCCTCGAGCGTCAGGTTGCTCGCCACCGCCGTCTCCATCAGGTGGACCTTGTTGAGGTCCTCGGCGGTGATCGCCTCCTCGATGATCCGCTTGGTCAGCACGCCCAGGAGTCCCAGCACCACCAGCACCGCCACCCAGCCCGGCGGGTCGAGCGCACGAAACGCGGCGAGGAGCAGGGCGCTCCCGAGCAGGGTCAGCACATACGAGACGATCTCGTACCGCAGGATGAGCAGGCGCTCCTCGCTCTCCAGCTTGTCCCGCGCGAGGAGCGTGAAGTAGAAGAGCATCCGGCTGGTGAAGAAGTACCCGCCGGCCAGCGCGACCGCGGCGGGCAGCCAGTCGAGGGAGAAGGCCGAGACGTTGGTGGTGCGGAGCACGGCCGCGTACACGCCGAAGGCGGCGGCGAATGCGATGACTTCGCGGCCACCATTGATCAACGCCGCCCACGGCGGCTTCCGCAGGATGAGCAGGTCGCCGAGCGGGACACCGACCCCGAGGGCGAACAGTACCGGCGCCGGGCCGAAGGCCAGCGCCCCCGCCAGCACCGCGATGCCCACCTGGGTCAGGTACGAGTACTTGCTGAGGCGAACCGGCGCCGAGCGAAGAACCAGGACCGCACCCAGGAGCCCGAGCGACACCAGCGGCTCCGCGATCCAGCGGCGCTCGAGGGCGAGGCCGAGGACGAGCACGGTGGCCCCGACGGCCACGAGACCGCGGCCGTAGGCCTCGAGCACCCGGCGGACCTCACGCACCGACGGCGCTCCCCGCGGTGTCGAGGGCCGCGCGAAGTTCGGCGAGGAAGGCCAGCCCTCCGCCAACCCCGGCGCTCCCCAACCGCTCGACCAGTGCGCTGCCCACCACCACGCCATCCGCCATCCCGGCCACCGCGGCCACCTGCGCCGGGGTGGAGAGACCGAACCCGACGGCCACGGGCAGCGAACTCGCGGCGCGGACCCCGCGGATGGTGCGTTCCAGTCCGGGATCGAGGGCGGGACTCGCCCCGGTCACACCCAGCCGCGCCAGCACGTAGACGAACCCCTGTGCGGCTGCGGCGATGCGCTTCACCCGCGCGGGGGGCGTGGTGGGAGCCACCAGCGGCACCAGGTCCAGCGGACTCGAGCGGACGGCCGCCTCGAAACGGCCATCGGCCCCGGTCGGAAGGTCGGTGAGCAGGAGCCCGCTCGCGCCGGCCGCTGCGGCGTCGGTGAGGAAGGCCTCGAGGCCGTACTGCAGAATCGGGTTCACGTAGCTGAAGAGGACCACCGGGACGGGGGAGCGGTGCCGGTCGAGCAGCTCGAGCGCGCCGCGCAGCGTCATGCCCGCCTCGAGCGCCTCGTGGATGGAGCGCTGGATGACCGGGCCGTCGGCGAGCGGGTCGCTGAACGGAATGCCAAGTTCGAGGATGTCCGCCACGCCGCCGGCTGATCGCAGGAACTCGGCGGTGGCGTCCGGGGACGGATGCCCCGCCGTCAGGTACGGAATCAGCGCGGTGCGGCCGGCGGCGCGAAGGGCCGCGAACCGGGCCGCGAGCGGGGAGTCAGATGAGGTAGTCACTCGGGACGAGGCCGTACCGCTCCGGGTTCGTGACCTTGACGATCGAGCGTACGAAGCCGTCGTCGGAGGGCTCGGCCAGGTTGGCCGGCAGCCCGGGGGGGCGCACCGGAGCGCCGTCGGCGTCGATGGCGATCCGGACCAGCGGCCGGTTCAGGAAGAGCACGTCGGGATTGGCCCCCTCCACCACGGCCACCTCGAAGGTGTCGAGGATGACGCAGGTGCCGGCAGGGTAGATCCCCAGCAGGTTGATCATGCCCTTCAC
Source organism: Gemmatimonadales bacterium (assembly GCA_050733295.1). GTDB lineage: Bacteria > Gemmatimonadota > Gemmatimonadetes > Gemmatimonadales > GWC2-71-9 > JAICEH01. The sequence goes on along the minus strand of JBOHSQ010000182.1, from coordinate 2,894 downwards.
GATCACCGGGTCGAGGCCCCGCCGCGGGTTGAGATACATCTCGCGGAGCACCTCGTCGGGCTGGATCGGGACGGTCTGGTACGCCCGCCGCGTGGTGGCGGCGTCGAACCCGTCGGCCACCGACACGATCCGGGAGAAGAGGCCGAGCTCGCGCGGCCGGATGGCCTTGGGATACCCCGTGAGGTCGGTCTTCATGTGATGCTCGTGCGCCACGAGCACTGCGCGGGCAGGCAGCTCGTCGTATCCCCGCATGCCGAACAACGCGATCACGCCCTGCCACGGATGGGCGGTGATGAACTTCCACTCTTCCTCGTCGAGGCCGCTCGCCTTGTTGAGGATCTCGAGCGGGATGCGGACCTTGCCGATGTCGTGCAGCAGGGCCGCGAGCCCGAGGTCGTAGAGCTGGACCTTCCCCAGGCCGAACCGGCGGCCCATGGCGATGGAAAAGATGCAGACGTTGACCGAGTGGGTGAACGTGTACTCGTCGTAGTCGCGCAGGGTCGTGAGCCCGATGAGCGAGGTCTCGTTGTTCAGCACCTGGTCCACGATGAGCTGCACCGCGCGCTTGACCCGCTTGATGTTGGCGACGCGCCCCATGCGCATGCCGTTCACGACTTCCTTGGTGACCGCCACGCCCTGGGCGTAGGTGCGCTTGGCGATCTCGCGCGCGCGGGCCGAATCCTCGAGATCGTCCAGTTCCGTGGCGGGCTCCAGCGACACGTGGCGGACGTCGGTGCGGCCCAGGCGGTCCACCAGCTCCGGATAGCGGTCGGGACCCTCCTCCCGGCCCGCGATCGCCAGCAGGACACTGAGCACGATCTGCCATTCGCGGCGATCGATGCCGGGCTCGACCCGCAATGCGCCGATGCCCAGCTTGCGGAGGAGGCCGAGGAGCTGGCTGAAGCTGGCGTAGTTGTCGAGCTCCAGCCGGAGCCGCGTCTGGTTGACGAAGATGAAGTCGCCGCTCAGCCGGACCTCGAGCTCCCCCTCGGTCGCAAGCAAGCCTTCCGAGGCAGCCTGCAGCTCGTCCAGCGCCTTCTGCACCACGGCGTTCTCGAGCGGATAGAGCTTCAGGTTGCGGAACGCGGCGTAGAGCACCAGCAGGAACTCGCGCCCCGCCTGGCGCAGGGCCGACTCTCCCGCCGGGTGCGGCGTGGCGTCGTGCGCCATCAGGCCTTCCCGCGCAGCGCGTTGTTGACGGCGTTGCGCACGATGAGGTCCTTGTCGCCGGCGGCCTCCTCGAGCGCCGCGCGCGCCTCGGGCGTCCCGATCCGGCCCAGCGCCAGGGCGGCGCAGGCGCGGACCTGGGAGGGCGCCTTGCGGCGCAGGATGCCCTGCGGCAGCAGGAGATTGCGCATCGAGGCCACCCCGCCCGGCCCGGCGATGGCGCCGTACGCTTCGAAGAACGCCAGCTTCTCGGTCAGGTCCATCTCCCGTACTTCCTTCCCGGTCACCACCGCCTCGACCCGGCGCAGCGCGTTCCGGTAGCCCCGCTCGGTGAAGACCCGCACCGCCGCGAGGCGCACGCCGCGCTCCTCATCCTCGAGCCCGCGCTCGAGATGGGCCAGCGCCCCGGGGGTGGCGATGGCCGCGAGGGCCGTGACCGCCGCAAGCCGCAGCTCCGGGGCACCGCGCCGAATCACCTCGCCCAGGCCCGGCACCGCAGGCTCGAGCTTGAGCCGGCCCACCAGTTCCACGATGCCGCCCGCGGCCGCGCTCTCACTCTGCTTGAGGATCCGCAGCACCTCGTCCGGATGCTGGGTTGCGATCCGGGTGGCCGACTCCAGCAGCAGCGTCCGGAGCCCGCCGGCCGGGATGCGCGGCAAGTAGGTGACGATCGCCTCGAGCGCGGCCGGGCGAAGTTCACGCAGCAGCTCGGCCGCGTCGCGCTCCGCCCCCGCGAGTCCGCCCTCCTCCAGAGCCTGGAGCAGCTGAGTAACGATCTCCGGCTCGCTGAGGCGCGCATCGAGGGCCACCAGCCTGCCGCGGTGCTCCGCCGAGAGGCTGCCGAGCCGCGCGAGCGCCACGCGCACCTCACGCAGCAAGCCCGCCGCGTTGCGGAAGTCACCAGAGGTGAGAAGCGAGGGAAACAGGTGCTCGATGAGCGGGATGACGTCGCCCCGCTCCTGGGCCGCTTCGCCGAGCTCGAGCACGTCCACCAGGGTCGCCAGCGCATCGCCCCGGACGTTCCGGCCGTACTCGACCTCCAGCGCCTTTCGGAGGTACTCCTGCTCGGTCGGGTCGAGGAAGTAGAGGGTGGAGTCGAAGTCGTCGAGGTCCACCGTACCCTTGGGCTTGGCGGCCTCCTCCGCGACCTCCTCCCGCACCGCCACGCTCACCTGCGGGGCAGCGGGCTGGTTCTCGGGCCGGGCCTCCGCGCTCGGCAGCGGTCCCTCGGCGCCCGCCTCCGCGAACAGGTAGGTGAGGTGCTCGAAGTCCTGCTCCCAGAGGAGCGTCAGGAGGTCGTCCGCAGCGTCGGCCGGCAGGAGCTTTACGCGGTTGAGGACGTCGAGGAACTGCACCACCTCCGCCTGCTCCACGCCGCGCCGCAGCGTGAACACGCGCATGCCGTCCTTGTAGAGGCTCCACGCGAAGCTCTCCTGCTTGTTGAGCTGCTGGTACACCACCACGTCCTCCCAGACGATCTCGGTCTCCTGGATGATGAGGACGATCTCGTCGGTGGCGTTCCAGACCGGCGTGAACGCGCTGCGGAGGCTCTCACTGGCGCGCAGGTAGATCGGGTTGTTGGGCAGGTACATCTGGTGGGCGCGCAGGGCCTTGATCAGCGTGCGGATGAGCTCCTCGACCTGGGAGGTCGGGAGGATGGCGTCGAAGCTGGGCTCGGCCGTCACGCCCGCCCCATGCCTTCCCGCGCCGCGACCTGGGCTACGTCC
>JBOHSQ010000181.1:0-5275 GCA_050733295.1 Gemmatimonadales bacterium | reverse complement strand
TCCCGCCACCCTTCTCCTCCTCCTCGCCTGCCAGGGGAAACGCGAGGCCGAGGCACCACCCCTGCCACCCCCGTCGGCACCGACCCTGAAGGACTTCGCGGGCTCCTGGGAAAGCGTGAGCCGGCTCGAGGGCGTGCCCGATTCAGTCGTCTCGCACTTCAGCGGGCCCGCCGCGGAGACCGGCTGGCTGCTGATGCTGCCGGACCGCAACCCGATCCCGATGCGGGTGTGGGTCCAGGACGACAGCATGATCGCCGTGACGGAGAAGTATCCCAGCCTCCTGCGGCCGGGCGTGATGGTTCAGGTGCGCACTTCGGGGATGTTGAAAGACAGCCTGATCCAGGGGATCCTGCTCGCGACCTACGACTCGAGCGCGGGGCAGCAGGTGGTGCGGGGCACCTTCAGCGCGCGGCGGGTGGCGGCGGATACTGCGAGGCCGTAACGGGGAGCGCGAGGCGCGAGTGGTTCACCGCAGAGGCGCAGAGGAGGCAGAGGACTTCAAGAGCCTCTGTGTGCTCTGCGCCTCTCTGGTGAATTACCTCATGAGGCCGGGGCCGAGGCCGGCGCGGGGATGGTGAACTCCTGGATCATCCCGCTCATGATGTGAGGCTTGCCATCCGGACCCGGAACGTAGCACATCAGCAGGTAGTTCCCCGGCGCGAGCGTCACTGACCAGTAGTTGTCGAGCCCCGGGCCGAGCGCGCCGGAACCACCCAGCGGGACGCCCGCCTGCGGGCCCTCGTATCCGGGCACGGCGGTGGCCATGTAGTCCTTCGCGGTCTTCCCCGGCTCCAACCGGAATAGCTGCGCCTCGTGGATCTGGGGGCCGTCGTTCACCACGTGGATGGTCTGGGTACCGGCGGTCCACGCGGGCATGGTGTAGCCCAGGTCCTTGAGCCGGAGCTCGCCGCTGGCCGTAGGCGTGGTGGCGCCCGTGGGCGTGCCGGCCACGATCAGCTCGCGGGTCATGCCCTTCACGAGGTGCGGGGCGCCGTCGGCAGGATCGGGAATGAAGCAGAGCAATGCGTAGCGGCCGGCCGGCAGGTCCACGGTGGAGCCGGATGAGTCACCGGCCATCACGCTGTTGGAGGCCCCGTGCCAGGTGGCGAAGGGCGGCACGTCGTTCGGGGTCTTCTGGAAGAACGCCATCAGGGTGTCGAGGGTCTTGCCGTCGGCGAGCCGGGTCAGGATCAGGTGATGCTCCTGCGGCCCCTTGTTCACCAGCCGGATCGTGGTGAATCCCGGCGCGATGGTGTCGGGGCCCTCGAAGCCGAAGTCGGTGGCGGTGAAGCTGACGACCGGCGGCGGGACCACCGCGGGCGTGGACGGTTGGTCAGCGGGACGATCGGCGCCGCCGCCACAGGCGGAGAGGACGAGCAGGAGGGCGGCGGCGGTCGGGCGGTGCATCATCAGTTCCCTTCGTATTCGGGTTTCTTCACGTCACGGATGACGACGATCGAGATGTTGTCGGTGCCGCCGCCGTCGAGCGCGTCCTGCAGCAGCGCCTCGCAGGCCTGGCGCGCCGACGTCATGGTGCGGAGCCGCTCGGCGATCTGCTCGTCGGACACGTGCTTGGTCAGGCCATCGCTGCAGAGCAGCCCGACGTTGTCCCACGACTGGTCGAGGCGGGTGACCACCGGGGCGGTCTGATGCCCGCCGATCGCGCTCGACAGCACGTTGGCCAGCTTCGTCCCCTCCGCGGCGTCGGGAGTGAGCACGCCCTGGTCCACCAGGTCCTGCGCCATCGTCTGGTCGCGGGAAATGCGCGACAGCACGCCGTCGCGATAAATGTAGAACCGGCTGTCGCCCACCTGCAGGAGGTAGGCCCGGGGCCAGACGCCGAGCCAGAGGGTGAGCGTGGTGGCCATCCTGCGGCGCTCCGGCGCAGCCTCCGCCTCGGCGACGACGGTGGCATGGCACTTCCACGCCGCCTCCTGCAGGCCCTCGAGGAAGTGCTGGTCGTCGGCGGAATCGAGGTCGTGGTAGGCGCGCATGGTGAGCGCCAGGTATTCGGTCACCCGCTCCAACGCGAGCCGGCTCGCGGCCTCGCCACCGGTGCCGCCCCCCACGCCGTCGGCCACCACCGCGAGGAACGCCATCCGCTCGCCCGCCAGCGGCAGCCGGTCGGTGCTGGGAAGCGAGGTGTTGTGGACCAGCACCTGCTTCCGGACGGAGCAGATGAGGAAGTGGTCCTGGTTCTCCTCGCGGACCTTCCCCGCGTGGGTGAGGCCGAAGACGTCCACCTCGTCGTCGTGCGGCTTCCGCAGGGCTTTCAAGTCGGGGGGCGTGTGGGTGGTGGGCATGGGGCCTCCGGGGGACGGCTGGGCGGCGGGACGGCTATTCGGCGAAGGTACGGGCGGGGGAGGGAGACGGCTAGACGGCTAGCCCGCCCAGCCCAGCCCCACCAGTCGGTCATCCAGCCGTCCAGCCATCCAGCCATCCAGCCGCTAGCGCCACGCCGCGGGGACCGCCTCCGGCTTGGTGGCGAGGATCCGGGCGCCGGCCTCGAGCTCCCGGGCGAACCGTTCCCGAATGCGCCGGAGTTCGCGGAAGCCGACCAGCCGCTTCTCGTCCTCGTCCCACAGGGTGAGGCGAAGGGTCTTCACGCTCCCGGCCAGGCGGAGTTGGGTGACGCGGCGCAGCTCGGGGATCGCGTCGTACGCGCGCTGGAGGTTGTAGTTGGGGATCCGGGACGAGACGTGGTGGATGTGGTGCAGGCCGATGTTGGCGGTGCACCACTGGAACAGCTTCGGCATCCGGAGGTGGCTCGCCCCCTCGAGACCGGCGGCGAAGTAGTCCCACGCCTCCTTGTAGCGCCAGTAGGTGTCTTCGTACTGGTGCTGGACATAGAAGAGGTAGACGCCGATCCCTCCGGCCAGGAGCGTGATCGGCAGCTGCACCAGCAGGAACCGGTCGATCCCCACCGTGAGCCACATCAGGGTCACCACCGCGGCCAGCGCCACGTTGGTCACGTGCACGCTGAGCCACTCGCGCTTCCAGTCGCGGGGGATGTCGAGCGGCAGCCGGTGCTTGAGGATGAACTGCCAGGCGGGCCCGATGACGAGCATCACGAGCGGGTTGCGGTAGAGCCGGTAGGCCAGGCGCTTCAGCCGGGGCCGGCTCAGGTACTCGCGCACCGTAAGGGTGTCGATGTCGCCGAAGGTGCGGCCGTCCAGGTTGCCGCTGGTGGCGTGGTGGATGGCGTGGGTCTTTCGCCAGTACTCGTAGGGCACCAGGGTCACGACGCCGAGCGCGGTACCGACCAGGTTGGCCAGCTTCTGGGACCGGAAGAAGGAACCATGGCCGCAGTCGTGCTGCAGCATGAAGAGCCGGGTGAGCATGACCGCCGCGGGGAGGGCGAGGAGCAGGGTGAGCCAGTAGCTCACCTCGAGGCTCCACAGCATCGCGACCCAGAAGCCGGCGAAGAGGGCCGCGGTGGTGATCAACTGGAAGAGGCTCTTCCAGGTGACCGCGTGGCGGTACGGCGCGAGCAGCTTGTTCCAGTCGGGCGAGGGCTGGGACGAGGAAGCCTCGGACATCGGGACCCGCGGTTGGGGGATAGTGGCGAGCGCGAGTCTCAAAGATAACGAGGGCCGGAAGGGATCCGCTCAGCGGCTCGCAGCCCCCTGAAGACGGCGGACGAGTTCCGGCAGGTTCTGGATGACCATGATCCGGGTCGCGGGGCTCCGGCGGACCATCACGAACCCCTTGCCGTCGGGGGTGAAGTCGTAGTTGGCGTGGGGAGCGGTGCCGACGTAGTCGGCGAGGGAGAACTGCGTGCGCCGCGCGTTGATGGTGAACGAGGGGTCCACCCCCACGTCCACCAGCACCAGCTCCGGCCGGCCCTCGACGGTGCTGCGGTAGGCGAGCTGGCGGCCATCCGGGCTCCACACCGGCTCGGTGCCCCCCTCGGGCGAGACCAGCATCACTTCGTCATCGTCGGTGCCGGGGAAGGCGCGGACGTACACCTGCTCGCGCCCGGACTGGTTGGACACGTAGGCCAGCCAGTGGCCGTCGGGGGAGAGCGTGGCGTACATCTCGATGAACGGCGTCGCGACGATCGGCTCGAGGGGCCCGCGGCCACCGTTGGTGAGCAGCGCGATGTCGCTGTTCGAGCCCGGTCGCACATCGGTGGCGATGGTCACGAGGGCGCTGCCATCGGCGAGCCACTCGCCGGTCCAAGTGAGCTGGGCGGAGGCAAAGAGCGACTCCGCGGCGGCTGCCGAGCCCGGCCGGGTCCGGTAGACGCCGAGCACCCCGCTTCGGGCGGAGGTGAAGCTCAGGTGACGGCCGTCGGGCGACCAGACTGCGTCGTGGCCATCCCCCACGAACGTCGCCCGCGTGATGGAACCTTGGGCGAGATCGAGTACCCAGGTGTCCCGGCCATCGCTCGAGGTGAAGTCGAAGGAGATCCGGCGGCCGTCGACAGAGTACTGCGGAGCGTGGTAGTTGCGTGCCTCGGGCACCGCGGGGCGGGAGGCGCCGTTCAGGTCCACGAAGGAGAGCTGGCGCGGCGACTCCGGGATGTAGGCCACCGTTCCGTTGGCCGCCACCGCGACCTGCGCGATCCCGGTGCCGGTGAGCGACACGCCGGACCCGATCTGGACGGAGGGTCCCTGCCGGCCGGCGCGCAGGTCGTAGGTCGCGGCGTGGAGGGAGCCGTCTCCGAGCACCCAGACGAGGTGCCCCGAGGTCCAGCGGGCATCGACCACCGGGACATCGAGCAGCCGCGTGGTGTCTCCGCGCTCGAGGTCGAGGATGAATGCGCTCGCCGTCGCGGTCCCGAAGACGCGCTGGAGGACGATGGCGGTGCGATCGTCGAGCAACTGGCCAACCTCGTAGCGCGTGGTCCCAACCACGACTTCCACGGAGTCCACCCCCGGGCGGATCCGCTTGAGCTGGGGCGAGCGACCGCTGGCTGTGAACCAGAATGTGCCGTCGGGCGAGAATCCCGAGTGGGTGAACTCCTCGGGCAGCGCGGACCGGGTTCCGCCCTCGATCGGTACCCGGAAGGCGCCATCATTGCCGACGCCGTACACCCAGCGCGCGTCTGGCGATACCGCCGGGGCCGCGAGGCCTTCCGATCCGGCGATGGGCGACGACTCGGTCGCATCCAGCCGCTGGCGAGCGAACAGGTTGCTGCCCGTCGAGGTCACGACGACGAAGAGCAGAGACTCGCCGTCGGGTGTGAAGGTGAGCTGGCGGCGGAGGGCCGGACTCCCGGACCCACCCACGTTGGGCGCCAGGATGGCGAGGTGGCTCGCGCGCGGTGGGA
>JBOHSQ010000180.1:0-9587 GCA_050733295.1 Gemmatimonadales bacterium | reverse complement strand
GAGCACCACCGCTCCGGCCCCGCGCGCGGCGGCGTCCACCTGGTCCAGCGGCGCCGCGACCCGCACCACCGCGGGGCCGCCCGGGCCGCCGGGCACCGCCACGTAGAGCATCGCCCGGTCGATCGAGGCGCTGGTCCGGATCGCGATGCCCTGGCCGTCACGGAGCGCCGCGACCACTTCGGGCCGCTCCGCGTGGCTCTCCATGCGCTCGCTCGACTCCGGCCGCAACGCGCTCTCCGCCACGACCCGGCCCTCGCGCGAGATCAGTGTGACGCGGTGGCCGGTCGCCGCGGCGTAGTCCGCCGCCGCCCGCGACCATTCGGCCGGATCGGCCGGGAGCACGCGCGCCACCAGCCGCGCCTCGGCCAGGAGGGCGTGGGCGATCTCCCGCTCGACGTCGCCTCGAAGGCCGCGTTGCGAGACCCAGACCAGCGTGAGGATGGCGAAGAGCAGAACCAGAATCGTCCCGAGGACGACCCGCCCCGCAAACCTCACTTCGCCCGGGCCGACTTCTCGGCGCTCTTGAACCGATACCCGAACCCGCGGACGGTCTCGATCATCCGGCCGGCAGTGCCGAGCTTGGAGCGGAGGCGTTGGACGTGCATGTCGACGGTGCGGGTCTGGATGTCCGGCTGGGCTTCCCAGACCGTCTCGAGCAGCTGCGGTCGCGTCTGCACCCGGCCGCGGCGCTCGAGCAGCGTGAGCAGCAGCTTGTACTCGGTGGCGGTGAGGCTCAGGTCCTTGCCGTCCAGCGTGGCGCGGTGTGCCGAGCGGTCGATGGAGATGGGCCCGGCCACCAGCATGGAGCCGCTCGCCACCGCGGGCGCGCCCAGCCGGCGGAGCAGGGCCCCCACCCGCAGCGCCAGTTCGTGCGGGGAGAACGGCTTGGTAAGGTAGTCGTCGGCGCCGAGCGACAGGCCCCGGATCCGGTCCGCCTCCTCCCGCCGGGCGGTGAGCAGGATGACGCCCACGTCGCGGGTCTCCTCCCGCCGCCGCATCTCCGCGAGCACATCGTAGCCCGACACGCCGGGCAGCATCAGGTCCAGCACCACGATGTCGGGCCGCTCGTCGCGCGCGGCCTTGAGTGCGTCGGGGCCGTTGGCCGCCGTCGACACCCGGTAGCCGGCCTTCGCGAGGTGATACGCGACCAGCGCCGTGATGTCCGGCTCGTCGTCCACGACCAGGATGCGGTGGCTCATGCGCGGATGGTCGGAATCATGGGCGGGCGGTCACGAGAGCGCCTCGACGAGCGCCTCGGTGCGCTCGCGGAAGTGCTCCCGGCTGCGGCGGTGGGCGAGGTGCCGCTCCGCGCGCATCTGTTCGTCCTGCGCGATCGCATCCAGGACCAACGACAGCATCCGGCCGCGCGGGCCGCCGGCCCGGTCGAGGCGGTAGACCACGTACGGGCCGATCGGCGTGTCGCGCACCACGCCGATCTCGCGGAGGACGCGGAGATGCCGCGACACCGTCGGCTGCGGCAGCCCCAGCAGGCTCTGCAGGTCGGACACGAAGAGCGGCGCGGCGGCGAGCGCGTTGAGGATCCGCAGCCGCGTGCCCTCGGCGATGGTGAGAAGGAGGTCGGTGGCCGTGTGCCGGTCGGGCATATGCGGGCAAACGAATATCCTCGGCCCGACCCTCGCGCAAGGGCCGATTGCCTGCCCGCGGAACCCGTCGGATATTCCGGCGTGCCCGAAGCCATCCGCGTGTTCGTGAACGAGCGGCCTGTGTCGGTCCCGCCCGGCACCGCCGTGCTCGACGCCGTGCGCGCGCTCGACCCCCGACTGGCCCAGAGCCTCGCCGCCGGCCGGGCCTACGCCACCGACGCCCGCGGCGTGCCCGTGGAGTCCGCCGCCCCCCTCGGCGCGGGCGCCATCCTCCGGGTCATCGTCCCCGCCCGCCGGGGCGCGGAGGACGATGCTTCGGCGTGAGTTGCTGGCCCGCCTGCCCAAGGCGGAGCTGCACGTCCATCTCGATGGCTCCCTGCGCCCCGGGACCATGGTGGACCTGGCCCGCACCGCGCGCGTGGAGCTGCCCAGCACCGATCCTGACGCGCTCCGCCGCCACATGCGGGTCGACGACGCGCGCAACCTCGAGGATTTCCTCACCCGCTTCGAGCTCACCATCGCGCTCCTGCAGACGCCGGAGGCGATCGAGCGAGTGGCCTACGAGATGGTGGAGGACGCGGCCCGGGACGGCATCCGCCTTCTCGAGGTCCGCTACTGCCCCCGCCTGAGCACCCGGCACGGCCTGTCGATGGACGAGGTCCTCGCCGCCGAGCGGCGCGGCCTCGAGCGGGGTGAGCGCGACTTCGGGGTGCGGACCGGGATCATCAACTGCGCCCTGCGGCAACAGGAACCGGCGCACTCGCTCGAGATCGCCGACGCCTCGGTGCGCTGGCGCGATCGGGGGGTGGTGGCGCTCGACCTGGCCGGCGGCGAGGCGGGCCGTCCGCCCGGCCAGCACCGGGACGCGTTCGACCACGCGGCGCTCGGCGGCCTCCGCGTCACCGTCCACGCCGGCGAGGCCGCAGGCCCGGAGTCGGTACGCGAGGCGTTGGTGCTCTGCCACGCCGAACGGATCGGACACGGCACAAGGATCCACGAGGATCCCGCCCTCGAGGATCACGTCCGCGACCGCCAGGTGGCGATCGAGGTCAACCTGACGAGCAACCTGCAGACCCGCGTCGTGGAGCGCGCCGCCGACCACCCGGTGCGCCGCTACCTGCGGCACGGGATGCAGGTGACCCTCTGCACCGACAGCTGGCTGATGTGCGATACCACGCTCACGGACGAGTACGACCTCGCCCAGCGTGAGCTCGGTTTCACCCGCGAGGAGATCGACCGGATGATCCTGAACGGATTCGCCGCGGCATTCCTGCCTTGGCCGGAGAAGGAGCGGATCCTGGCGGAGGTGCGGGCCGAGCTGGAGTCGCTCCGATGAGCGCGCGGCGCACCCTCGTCGCCTGCGGTGTCGCCCTGGCCTGCGCGCTCGCGGTGTTCGCGCTCCCCGGCCTGGCCTGGAGCTCGGTGCGGAGCGTGGCAGGCTTCGAGGTTGCACAGGACACCGTTGCGGCCGTCCCAGCCCTGGTCCCGCCCCAGGACACTGCGGTGAGCCAGGCCACCCCCGCCGCCCAGCCCATCACCACGCCCGCGCCGCTCCCGCCGCGCCCCCTCGGCACCCGGCTCCGCGGCCTGCTCGGGCTCGCCGCCCTTCTCGGCATCGCGGTCGCCCTCTCCTCCAACCGGCGGCGCATCAGCTGGCGGGTGCTCGCGTGGGGACTCGGTCTCCAGGCCGCCTTCGCGGTCTTCGTGCTGCGGGTCCCGGTGGGCCAGCGGATATTCCGCGCCGTCGGCGCCGCCGTGACCTGGCTGCTGCACTTCTCCTACGAGGGCTCGAAGTTCGTCTTCGGCGAGCTCGGCTCGCCCAACTCGAAGCTCGGCGTCATCTTCGCGTTCCAGGTCCTGCCCGCCATCATCTTCGTCTCCGCGCTGTTCGCCATCATGTACTACCTCGGCGTCATGCAGCTGGTGGTGCGGGCGTTCGCGGTGGTGATGAACAGGGTGATGGGCGCGAGCGGTGCGGAGAGCCTCAATGTCGCCGCGTCGATCTTCATGGGGCAGACCGAGGCGCCGCTGACGATCCGCCCTTTCCTCCCGCGGATGACGCGCTCCGAGCTGATGACGGTGATGACCGCCGGGATGGCCCACGTCTCCGGCTCGATCATGGCCGCCTATATCGCCTTCGGCATCGAGGCCCGGCACCTGCTCACCGCGGTGATCATGACCGCCCCCGGCACGATCATGATGGCGAAGATCCTCGAGCCGGAGACCGATACGCCCGAAACGCTGGGCGGCGTGAAGGTCGACGTGCCCCGCACCGATGTGAATGTCCTCGACGCCGCGGCGCGCGGCACCGGCGAGGGCCTCCAGCTCATGCTCAACGTGATGGCGATGCTGGTGTCGGTCATCGCCCTCGTGGCCCTGCTCAACGGCGTGCTCGGCGTGCTCCACGCGCAGGTGTCCTGGGTGCCGGCCAGCCTCCAGGCCATCCTCGGCTTCCTCTTCTGGCCCATCGCCTGGCTGATGGGCGTGCCGACTCAGGACACCGGCACCATCGCGAGCCTGCTCGGCACCCGGATGGTCCTGAACGAGTTCATCGCGTTCGCCGAGCTCGGCACGCTCCGGACTGCGCTCGATCCGGTCTCGGTCACCATCGCCACGTTCGCGCTGTGCGGCTTCGCCAACCTGAGCTCGATCGGGATCCAGATCGGCGGCATTGGCGCGCTCGCACCCGAGCGAAAGCCCGACCTCGCCCGGCTCGGCCTCCGCGCGATGATCGCCGGCACGCTCGCGAACTTCGTCTCCGCCACGCTGGCGGCGATGCTGCTGTGAGCGCCGGGCAGGAGGCGATCGACCGCGCGGCCGCGGCGCTGCGCGACGCGTTCGGGCCCAGGAAGCCCGGCATCGCCATCGTCCTGGGCTCGGGGCTGGGGACGCTCGCCGATCGGATCACCGACGCCGTGCGCGTGCCGTACCGGGGGATCCCCGGCTTCCACGCGCCCACGGTCGAGGGACACAAGGGCGAGCTCGTTGCCGGCACGCTGGCGGGCGCGCCCGTCGTCGCGCAGAGCGGCCGCTTCCACCTCTACGAGGGACATGACGCCGCCACGGCCGCGCTGCCGCTGCGCGCGCTCGCGACCCTCGGCGTGCACACCGTCATCCTCACCAACGCCGCCGGCGGCATCCGGCGCGGGTTCGGGCCCGGCACCCTGATGCTCATCGCCGATCACCTGAACCTCACCGGCCGGAATCCGCTCCAGGGGCCGGTGCTCCCGGGCGAGACCCGTTTCCCCGACATGTCCGCGCCGTACGACCTCGACCTCCGCGCCCTCGCGCGCCGGGGTGCGTCCGAGCTCGGCATCCGGCTCGAGGAGGGCGTCTACGCCGGGCTCCTCGGCCCGACCTACGAGACGCCGGCCGAAATCGGCTGGCTCGAGCGCATCGGCGCCGACGCCGTGGGCATGTCCACCGTGACCGAGGTGATCGCCGCGCGCGCGCGCGGGCTTCGCTGCCTCGGCATCTCGACCATCACCAACGCCGCGGCTGGGCTGAGCTCGTCGCCGCTCACGCACGCGGAAGTGATGGAGACGGCCGAGCGCGTCGGCCGGGAACTGGGTGACCTGATCGAGTGGGTGGTGGGGAAGGTGCAGGCGCGATGGAGCGGGATGGCCTAGGAGGGCGGCCGGGCGGATACTCTGTGGTTGAGCGGACCATGCCCCGTGCCCAGTCCCGGCGCCGCCGCGATCGCGCGGTGCACGAAGTCGAGCGCATCGCCCACCGCCTCGGGAAGCGGGCGGCCCAGGGCCAGTCCGGCCGTCACCGCGGCGGAGAGCGTGCATCCGGTGCCGTGCGTGGAGTTGGTCTCGAGGCGTGGGCGCTGATACGCGCGGACACCCCCGGCGCTCACCAGCACGTCATGCACCTCGGCGCCGTCCAGGTGGCCGCCCTTGACCAGCGCCGCTGCGGCGCCGAGCGACACCAGCCGTTCCCCGGCGCGCGCCATCTCGTCAGGCGTGCGAACCGGCATCTCCGCCAGGATCGCGGCCTCGTCGAGGTTGGGCGTCACCAGCGCGGCACGCGGGAGCAGGACCTCGCGGATCGCTGCCTCCGCCCCGCGGTCGAGCAGGCGGTCACCCGAAGTGGCCACCATCACCGGGTCGAGCACATAGGCGCGCCAGCGGTGCCGGTCGAGCAGCCGCCCGAGCAGCTCCACCAGCGAGGCCGTCGCGAGCATCCCCGACTTCACCGCGGCCGGCGGCAGGTCCTCGGCCAGCGCCTCGGCCTGGGCCTCGACCATCGCCTCGGGCACGGGATGCACCGCGCGCACGCCCCGCGTATTCTGCGCGGTGAGTGCCGTGATGACCGATGTGCCGAAGACCCCGAACTGGTGGAAGGTCTTCAGGTCGGCCTGGATGCCGGCGCCGCCGCCGGAGTCGGATCCCGCAATCGTGAGCGCGATCTGCACGGTGCCACGAATCTACCCGAGGCGAACCCGGGACGATGAAACGCGACCTCCAGGGCATCATCCGGGATCTGCACCGCCGCGGAGGACGCGATCGGCGCGCTCGCACGCTCGCCGAGGGCGTGCGGCTCGTCGAGGAGGCGCTCGCGGCGGGCATCGCCATCGATGGCGCCGTCGTTTCACCCGTGCTCGAGTCGACGCCCCGCGGCCGCGCACTGACCCAGGCACTCGCGGCACGCGGCGTGCTCGTCGAGGCTGTCTCCCAGCGCGATTTCGGCGATCTCGCCGAGACCGAGCACCCCCAGGGCGTGCTTGCCGTGATCGCGCTCCCGTCGTGGGAGCCCGGTCAGGTGCGCCCCGGGCCCGGCCATCCGGTGCTGGTGCTCGATGGCGTGCAGGACCCGGGCAACGTGGGCACCATGGCGCGCACGGCCCAGGCACTGGGCGCGGCTGGCCTCGTGGCGCTGCCCGGCACCGCCGAGCTGGCCAATCCCAAGGTGGTGCGCGGCGCGATGGGTGCGCTCTTCCGGCTGCCCGCGGTCCACCTCGACGGCGGGAGCCTGGCCGGCTGGCTCAAGGCTGCAGGCGCCGAGCTCTGGGTCGCCGAGGCGGGCGCGCCTCCGGTCGCAAGGGCGAAGGCATCGGGGCCCGTGGCCATTGCCGTGGGCAATGAAGGGGCGGGGGTGCGTCCCGAGGTCGCGGCACTGGGCCGGCGCAAGGTCGGGATCCCGCTCGCGCCCGGGACGGAGTCGCTCAATGCGGCCATCGCGGCCGCGATTCTCCTTTACGAGGTGACGCGTGCCGATTGAGGAGGCATTGGCGGGTCCCGCACTTCCCCTGCTCGCCGGAGCGCTTGGCCTCGTGGTCGGCAGCTTCCTCAACGTCTGCATCGCGCGCTGGCCGAAGGACGAATCGGTCGTCCGGCCGCGCTCGCGCTGTCCCGGCTGCCAGAAGCCGATCGCGTGGTACGACAACGTGCCGGTGCTGTCCTGGCTGCTGCTGCGCGCGCACTGCCGGCACTGCCGCGAGCCGATCTCGATCCAGTATCCGATGGTCGAGCTCGCAGTCGGGGTGCTCTGGGCCTGGATGGCGTGGCGCTACGGGCCGACCATCGAGGCGCTTCGCGGCGCCACCTTCGTCACGATCCTGCTCGGCATCGCCGCCACCGACGCGCGCCACTACCTCATTCCCGACGAGTTCACCTGGGGCGGCCTCGCGCTCGGCCTGCTCTTCAGCCTCGCGGGCGGGCTCGAAGGGTTCATCACGGCCCTCATCGGCGCCGCCGTCGGTTTCGTGCTCCTGTACGTCGTGGGCTTCCTCGGCACGCTCGCGTTCAAGGAGGAGGCGATGGGCGGCGGCGACATCAAGATGATGGCGATGGTCGGCGCGTTCGTCGGCTGGCAGGGCGTGCTCCTGACCATCTTCCTCGGCGCCCTCCTCGGCTCCCTCATATTCGTGCCGCTCGCCCTCGTGGGGCGGAAGAAGCTGGTCCCGTTCGGCGTCTTCCTCGCGATGGGCGCCGTTGCGGCGTATCTGGCCGGCCCTGCGCTGGTCGCCTGGTACCGGGATACCTTCCTGTTCACGTGAGGCGGCTCATCCTTGCCCTGGTGATCCTGGTCGCCGTGACGTCCTCCTGTCGCGGCCAGGCGCCCGCGCCGCCCGCCGGTGACGGCTTCGCCCGCATGGTCGACAGCCTCGCCCCGATCGTGGCGCGCGCGGCCGGCCTCGAGTTCCGCCAGCCGCCGCGCGCTGCGCTCCGCTCCCGCGACGAGGTGCGCCGCTACCTGCTCGCCAAGGTCGAGCACGAGCTGCCCCCCGAGCGCCTCGAGGGGATGAGCGCGACCTACCGCCTCCTGGGCCTGCTTCCCGACACCCTCGACCTGCGCCAGCTGCTCGTGGATCTCCTCGCCGAGCAGGTGGTGGGCTACTACGACCCCGATTCGGCCATGCTCTTCGGCGTCGCGGGCGCGCAGCAGACCGAGCTGCAGCTCGTCGTCGCCCACGAGCTGACCCACGCCCTGCAGGACCAGTACGTCCCGCTCGACTCCATCCTCGAGATGGAGGACGAGAGCGACCGCCAGACCGCGGCACAGGCCGTCATCGAGGGGCAGGCGATGATCGTCTCGCTCCAGGTCTTCGTCCCCGACCCCGCGATGATCCTCGCGCCCGGCTTCTGGGAGACCGCCCGCGGGCAGGTGCGCGCCATGCAGGGGGGAACGCCGATCTTCCGCAATGCGCCGCTGGTCCTGCGTGAGAGCCTGCTCTTTCCCTATCTCGATGGCGCGGAGTTCGTGATCTGGTGGGAACGCTCCGCGCTCAAGGACAGCACGCCCTACGGCAGGCGGATGCCGACGTCCACCGAGCAGGTCCTGCACCCCGATCGCTATCAGCGAGGCGACGCGCCGCTCACGGTGCGCTTCACCGGCGCGGCGGCGGAGGTCTTGCAGGAGGACACGATGGGGGAGATGGAGCTGCGGATCCTGGACGGTCACCTCGCGGGACGCGACCAGCGAAACGAGTCTGCCGTGCCCTATGGGTGGGCGGGCGACCGCTACCGCACCCTGACGACGCCGGAAGGCCCGGTACTGG
This sequence comes from Gemmatimonadales bacterium, assembly GCA_050733295.1. GTDB lineage: Bacteria > Gemmatimonadota > Gemmatimonadetes > Gemmatimonadales > GWC2-71-9 > JAICEH01. The sequence continues at coordinate 977 of JBOHSQ010000180.1, read as the reverse complement.
TGTGGTATGTCGTGTGGGACCAGCCGCGCGACCGCGACCGCTGGCTGAACGCGGGTGGCACCCAGCTCGCGGGGCAGCATCGTCCGGGATACCGGCATTCCGTGGACCCGGTCGAGGTGGACGGCCGCGCCGCCACACGCGTCATCATCGCGCCTGAAGGGTGGGCAGGCTGGAGCTCGCCCCCGACCGTGAGGCTGATCCGATAGCCCTTCTCCTCTCGACTACTCCAGCCCCTTCCTGAACCTCGCCACGGCGAGGCTCAGCAGCACCACCGTGAAAATGGTCAGCACCACCACCTCCGGCCACAGCGCCTCGAGCCCCACGCCCTTGAGCAGGATCCCCCGCAGCACCCGCAGGAAGTAGGTGAGCGGCAGCACGGCCGAGATCCACTGCGCCACCTCCGGCATCGCCTCGCGCGGGAACATGAACCCGGAGAGCAGGATGTTCGGCAGCATGAAGAAGAAGCCCAGCTGCATCGCCTGCGCCTGGGTGCGCACCAGCGTCGAGATGAACAGGCCGAGTGCGAGGCTCGCGAGGATGAAGGGCAGGGCCATGAGGAGGAGCAGCGGCACGCTGCCCTGGAACGGCACCCGGAAGAGCAGCCCACCCAGCACCAGGATCACCCCGATCTGCACATACCCGATGATCAGGAACGGCGCCATCTTGCCGATCATCAGGCTGGTCTTGCCGATCGGCGTCACCACCAGCTGCTCCAGCGTGCCGCGCTCCCGCTCCCGCACCACCGACATCGACGCGATCAGGATCATCGTGATTGACAGCAGCACCCCGACGATTCCCGGTACCACGTACACCGCGCTCCGCACCGCCGGGTTGTAGAGCGGGCGCACCCGTACCTGCACTGCGGCGGCCGCGGCCGTCCCTCCGGCGCGCGCCAGGGCCTGGCTCCGCACCAGGCCCGCTTGCTGCGCCGCTGCCATCGCGCCGTTCGCCGCGAGCGGGTCCGACGCGTCCACCAG
>JBOHSQ010000179.1:0-9355 GCA_050733295.1 Gemmatimonadales bacterium | reverse complement strand
GCGTGGGCGGGCTCCGCAGCGTGGACCCGCGCGCCCTCCTGGGCACGCTGGGGACCGAGGGCGCCGCGACACTCGGGCTCGAGGAGGGTCGCAAGGTCGCGCGCCGGTTCGGCGCCGGGCGCTTCATCCTCGGCCAGGTGGTGGAGGCCGGCGGCCAGCTCCAGCTGAGTGCCGCCCTGTACACCCCCGACCGGGACCAGCCGGTGACGCGGGCCCAGGCGGCCGGTGGCAGCGACCGGCTCTTCGAGCTGGTGGACAGCCTCGCCGCGCAGCTCCTCGGCGCGCTCAGCCCGGAGCAGTCGCGGGTCACCCAGCTCGCCTTCGCCACCACCGCGTCACTCCCCGCCCTCCGCGCCTACCTCGAGGGCGAGGTGGCGTTCCGCCGCGGCAGCTACGACGACGCGGTGGCGGCGTTCCAGCAAGCCGCGACCCTCGACTCCACCTTCGCGCTGGCGTGGTATCGGCTCAGCATCGCCGCCGAGTGGCTCACCCAGGACGCGCTCGCCACCGCGGCCGCCGAGCAGGCCACGCTGCACGCCGACCGGCTCGCCGAGCGCGACCAGGGGATGCTCCAGGCGCTGGTGGCCACGCGGCTCGGCCGCACCACGGAGGCGGAGCGGATTTACCGCACCCTCACCGGCGCGCACCCGGACGACATCGAGGCCTGGATCCAGCTCGCGGAGATCACCTTCCACACCGGTCCTGCGCGGGGCCGGCCGGTCTCCGAGTCACGGGAGCCGTGGGATCGCGCGCTGGCGCTCGACCCGTCGATCCTTTCCGCGCGGCTCCACCTGGCCCGCGTCGCCGCGGCCGATCGGAAGGTCGATGAGCTGGATGCCCACATCGCCGCGGTGGAGGCGGTGCGGAGCGGCCGGAACGAGCTGCAGGGCGACTCCCGCCAGGAGCTGCTCGAGATGTACACCCTGCGGGCGGCACTCCGCGGCGACCGCGACGGCCTGGGCGAAGTGATGGCCGCGCTGTCGCGCACCGGGGACGTGACCGTGGTGCTGAGCGTGTGGATGGTGGTGAACTTCACGGACGACCTCGCCACCGGGGAGCAGATCGCCGGGCTCCTCACCGTGCCTTCACGCGCCCCGACGGTCCAGGCGGTGGGGCATGGCATGACGGCCTACCTTCACGCCGCGCAGGGCCGCTGGGCCGACGCGCGCCGGTCGCTGGCGCTCGCCACCGCCGCGGACCCGCGCATCGGGGCCATCTACGGCGCCGACCTCCTCGGGTCCCCGGTCTCGTCCGCCTCCCGGGCGGAGGTCGACTCGCTCCGCCGCCTGGTCGACCGGCTCCCGCCTGCGGCACCGGGCGCGGGGTTCGCCAGCAGCGTGTACTTCACCGCGGTGAACGAAAACGCGTCCGCGATCCGGTCCTACCTGGCCGGGATCCTGGCGGCGCGGCTGGGGGACTCCGCAGCCGCAGGCAGCCACGCCCGCGAGTTGGAGGCCCAGGCGCGGGGTCGCGACCCGATCCGGCTGGCCGACCGCTTCGCGCACGGGGTGCGCGCCGCCATGGCGTACCACGCCGGGCGAACCGCCGACGTGCTGCGCCGGGTCGAGGCCGAGGGCCAGGAGGTCTGGTACCTGATCGGGAACGCGGGGCCGACGCTGTCGGGAGGGCGGGAGCGCTTCCTGCGCGGGTGGGCGCTGGAGCAGAGCGGGCGCCTCGAGGAGGCCGCCTACTGGTACGACAGCTTCAAGGAATACTCGATCGTGGACCTGATCTACCGGGCGGAGGGGCTCAAGCGCCAGGCCGCAATCTTCGGCCGGCTGGGCCGGACCGCCGACTCCGTCACGGCCACGGCGCGGGCCGCCGCCTTCTCACCTCCAACACCCGAGGCCCGCTGACCTCTGTGTCGCCCGTTCTGCCCGTCCTGCCCGTCGCGCGCCCTACCGCCCTTCCACCACCGGCACCCCGATCTCCCCCTCCAGATACGTGTATCCCTCGAGCCCCGCGACGTAGTCCGCGATGAATGTGTTCGCGTCCTGCCGGCTCAGGTCCCGCGCCGCGCTCACCTTGCGCCGGAACACCGCCAGCAGGTCGGCGGCGTGGAACTGCACGTAGTTGAGCACTTCGGTGACGGTGTCGCCGTGGACCAGGTCGGTGACCTCGTATCCGGTCGGCGTGAACTGCACGTGCACCGCGTTGGTGTCGCCGAACAGGTTGTGCAGGTCGCCCAGGATCTCCTGGTACGCGCCGGTGAGGAAGAAGCCGAGGATGTAGGGCTCGTCGCCGTTGGCGGGGTGCAGCTCCAGCGATGGCTTCCCCTTCCGGCCGCCCACGAAGCGGTCGATGACGCCGTCCGAGTCGCAGGTGATGTCCTGCAGCGTGCCGAGCCGGGTCGGGCGCTCGTTCAGCCGGTGGATCGGCACGATGGGGAAGAGCTGGTCGATGGCCCAGTTGTCCGGCAGGGACTGGAACACCGAGAAGTTGCAGAAGTAGTGGTCGACCAGCGTCGCCTCGATGTGACGCGCGATCTCGGGATACTGGTCCTTGTCGCCGCCGATGGCCTGCGCCACCGCGTTCACCGTGCAGAGGTAGAGCTGCTCGGCCTCGGCGCGCTCGCGGAGCGAGAACACCCCGTTGGCGAACAGCTCCTGGGCCCGCTCCTTGGCGAAGGTGGCGTCGTGGAAGACCTCGGTGACCCGGTCCGGCGGAGCCTCGAGGTTTTCCTTCATCTCGACCAGCAGCGGATGCGCCTCGGGCCCGAGCTCCGGCGGGGCCGGCGTCGCCTGCGACTCGACGTCGATGACATTCACCAGCAGCAGCGAGTGGTGGGCCGTCAGCGCCCGGCCCGACTCCGAGATCAGGTGCGGCATCGGGAGCCCCTCCGCGCGGCAGAGGGCGCCCAGGCCGTACACGATGTCGTCGGCGTACTCGCGGATCGAGTAGTTGACGCTCGCCGTCCGGGTGCTGCGCGAGCCGTCGTAGTCCACCCCGAGGCCGCCGCCCACGTCCACGTGGCTGATGCCGAAGCCCATCCGGCGGAGCTCGACGTAGAAGCGGCCGATCTCCTCCAGCGCGCGGCGGATGAACCGGATGTCGGTGATCTGGCTGCCGAGGTGGAAGTGCACCAGGCGCAGCATGTCCTTCCGCCCCACGGCCTCGAGCCTCTGGCAGAGCCGGTGCAGCTGGTTGGCGTTGAGCCCGAACTTGGACTTCTCGCCCCCGCTCTTGGCCCAGCGCCCGGCGCCCTCGGCGGAGAGCTTGATCCGCACCCCGACGGTCGGCAGCACCCCCAGCTCCTCCGACACCCGGAGCAGGGTGTCGAGCTCGGAGGGCTGCTCCAGCACGATGAACACCTGGTGGCCCAGCCGCTGGCCCATGAGGGCCAGCCGCATGAACTCCTCGTCCTTGTAACCGTTGCAGATGATCAGGTGGTCGGTGCTCTCGGACAGCCCGAGCACCGCCTGCAGCTCGCCCTTGCTGCCGCACTCGAGCCCGACGCCGTGCGGGGTGCCGAACTCCACGATTTCCTGCACCACGTGGCGCTGCTGGTTGACCTTGATCGGATAGACGGTGGTGTAGCGGCCTTCGTAGCCGAATTCCCGGATGGCGTGCTCGAACTCGCCCGCCAGGAGCTCGATGCGGCTCTTGAGGATGTCCGAGAAGCGGAGGAGCAGCGGGAGGCCGACGCCTTGCTGGTTCAGGTCCATCGCGAGGTCGTAGAGGTCGAGCCCGCGATCGGTCTTCGGGTCGGGATGGACGGTGATGTTGCCCTGCTCGTTGACCCTGAAGAACCCGAGCCCCCAGCCCTTCATGTTGTAGAGCTTGGTCGAGTCCTGGATGGTCCACTGCCCGTTGGGTATCGCGTCCTGCCTGTTGGGGACGGGGTATAGGATAAAACCGCCGGAGGCGCAGGACTAGACGGCGGGCCGGCCGGGCGGCTCGCCTGGGAGCTGCGGCACCGGCCGCCCCGCGACCCGGGGTGGGAACGAGCCGTCCAGCGGTTCATATTTCCTCCATGAAATGGTCATTCCAGATGGGCCGCGTCGGCGAGACTGCCGTCAAGCTGCACGCGACCTTCGTGCTGTTCGTCGCGTGGTACGCCTGGGGCGCCTACGCCCGCGGCGGCACCGACATGGCGGTGCAGAGCACCACCTTCCTGCTCTCCCTCTTCGGCTGCGTCCTGCTCCACGAGTTCGGCCACATCCTGATGGCGCGCCACTTCGGGGTGAAGACTCCCGAGGTGATCCTGCTGCCCATCGGCGGGCTGGCGCGCCTGGAGCGGATCCCCGAGGAGCCGAAGCAGGAGCTCCTGATCGCCATCGCGGGGCCGGCGGTGACGCTGCTGCTCGCGCTGATCTTCGCGGCCATCGTGCACCTCGCCGGCCAGCCGCTCCGGCCCGCCCGCGGGATGCCGGAGACCTGGCCGCTCCCGCTCTCGCTGTGGGTGGTGAACGTCGGGCTCCTCATCTTCAACCTGATTCCGGCCTTTCCGATGGACGGCGGCCGGGTGCTCCGGGCGGCGCTCGCCTCCCGGCTCGGGCTTGGGCGGGCCACCCGGATCGCCGCCAATGCGGGGCAGCTCTTCGCGATGGTCTTCGGGCTCTGGGGACTGTTCCACGGGGAGCTGCTGCTGGTCCTGGTGGCCTTCTTCATCTATGCCGGGGCCGGAGCCGAGGCGCAGGCGGTGGAGGCGCGGCTGGCGGGCCGCGGGCTCACCGTGTCCTCGATGATGATCACCCGGTTCGAGACGCTCCCGGTTCACGCGCCGCTGCAGCGCGCGGCGGAGCTGCTGCTGTCGGGCGACCAGCGCGAGTTCCCGGTGGTGGACAATTTCGGGCGGCTGGAAGGGCTGCTCACCCGGGAGAACCTGATCCGCGGGCTCAGTACGCGGGGCCCGGAGGGCACCGTCGGCGAGGTGATGACCGCGCCGGTACGCGTGGTCCCGCCGACCCTTCCGTTCGAGGACGCGGTGACCGCGCTCCGGGAAAGCCTGCTCCCCGCGCTGCCGGTCGTGGACGAGCGGGGCGGCCTGGTCGGGCTGGTGAGCGTGGACAACCTGTCGGAGCTGCTGCAGGTCCGGCGCGCCGCCCACGCCGGCTAGGGGCAGTTCCCCCGGCGGAATTCGGAGGGGAGGCAGGCCGCCCCATCCCCTTCCCACAGTCCGGCGCCGGCGTCGCGTGCCGCGCGCTGGGCATCCCGCAGGCGCTCCTCGTGCCGCACGTTGGGCGGGACGGTGTAGAGGAAGGCCCAGCCCTCGCGGACCATCAGCTCGTTGACGAGGGTATCCCCCACCCATACATAGGCGAGCGTGCGGCCGTAACGGTCGAGCGCTGTCACATCGTGCTCCAGCCGGACCGTCGAGCCGGGCCGTGCCAGCCGGAGCAGGCCGTCGCGGGAGCGCTCGTACCCGCCCTGCTCCCGCTCCGGGGCGTCGATGCCGATGAGCCTGACGCGGCGGCCGTCGGTGCAGCGGAGGGTGTCGCCGTCGGTGACCCGCTCCACCACGCAGGGATCGGTCGCCGACTGAACCGCGGGGAGCCGGGTGGCGCGGCACGCCGCGAGTGCCGCGAGCAGGATGAGCGGACGGATCGGCATGGGCGCAATCTAGCAGGCCACGGAAAGGGGCCCGGCGCACGGCCATGAGCACGTTCGAGCACAGCAGCATCATCGACGGGACGCCGGGAGAGCTCTGGGCCTGGCACCGGGCGCCAGGCGCGCTCGAACGGCTCATCCCTCCGTGGGAGCGGGTGGAGATCCTGTCGCGCGTGGGTGGCGTGGAGGATGGCGGCCGCCTGGAGCTGCGCATCGGGCGCGCACCGCTCTCCTGGCGGATGACAGTGCGCCATCGCGACGCGATCCCCGGCCGCGCCTTCACCGACGAGCAGGTCGAAGGCCCCTTCGGCCGGTGGGAGCACCGCCACCTGATGGAGGCCGCCGGCCCGGGTCGCTCCCGGCTGACCGATCGGGTGGAGTACGAGGCCCCGCTCGGGCCCGTCGGATCGCTGGGCGATTCCCTGCTCATCCGGCGCCGGCTCGAGCGCGGCTTCCGCTACCGCCACGCCACGATCGCCGAGGACCTCGCGGCCCACCGGCGCGTACACCTCGCGCCCCAGGCCATCGCCATCACCGGGTCGAGCGGCCTGGTCGGCTCCGCGCTGATCCCCTTCCTGACCACCGGCGGCCACACGGTGCGGCGCGTGGTGCGCCGGCGACCTGAGAAGGGCGAGATCGCCTGGGACCCCGAGGCGGGGATGATCGAGCGCGACGCCTTCGATGGCCTCGATGCCGTGGTGCACCTCGCGGGCGAGCCCATCGCGGACAAGCGGTGGACCACGGAGCGGAAGGAGCGCATTCGGAAGAGCCGGGTCGAGGGCACCCGGCTCCTCGCCGAGACCCTGGCCGGGCTCGCGCGACCGCCCAAGGTGCTGGTTTCGGCTTCGGCGATGGGGGTCTACGGCGACCGCGGCGACGAGGAACTCACCGAGGCGAGTGCCCCGGGCACCGGGTACCTGGCCGAGGTGGCGCAGGAATGGGAGGCCGCGACCCGGCCGGCGGCGAGCGCCGGGATCCGCGTGGTGCACGCCAGATTCTCACTCGTCCTCACTCCCGCAGGCGGGTCGCTCGGGCGCATGTTGCTGCCCTTCGAGGCCGGCGGAGGCGCGCGGCTGGGGAACGGCCGACAGTGGTGGAGCTGGGTCTCGATCGACGACGCCATCGGGCTCATCCTGCACGCCCTGGCGACCCCGTCGCTGGCGGGGCCGCTCAACCTGGCGGCTCCGGGCGCGCAGCGGAACCGGGCCTTCACCGAGACGCTCGGCGACGTGCTCGGGCGTCCCACCGTCCTTGCCGTGCCCTCCCCCGCCCTCCACCTCGCGCTCGGGGAGCTGGCCGACGCTCTGCTCTCGAGCGCCCGCGTGCTCCCGACCGTTGCCGCGAGGACCGGGTACGTCTTCCGCCACCCCGACCTCAGGCAGGCGCTGCACCACGTCCTGGGCCGCTGACACCGCACTGACCGGCAGGACGGGCCGGGAGCTGGCGGCGCCTGCTACAATTCCGCCATGCCGCCTGCCGGCCGTCCCGCCGTGGTCCTGCTCTCGGGCGGGATGGACTCCGCCACCACCCTCGCGATTGCTCGCGCGGAGGGGTTCGCCCCCTACGCCCTGAGCTTCCGCTACGGCCAGCGACACGCCGTCGAGCTGGACGCGGCGCGGCAACTGGCCCGCGCCCTCGGCGGGGTGGAGCATCGGGTGGTGGACATCGACCTCGCGGCCTTCGGCGGGTCGGCGCTCACCGCAGACATCGCGGTGCCGAAGGACCGCCTTCCCGCGAGCATCGGCGCGGGCATCCCGGTCACCTACGTGCCGGCGCGCAATACGATCTTCCTCTCCTACGCGCTGGCCTGGGCCGAGGTCATCCCGGCCGCGGACATCTTCCTCGGCGTCAACGCGCTCGACTACAGCGGCTACCCGGACTGCCGCGGGGACTACCTCGCCGCGTTCGAGCGGATGGCGAATCTCGCCACCCGGCTCGGCGTGGATGGCACCGCCATTCGGATCCGCGCTCCACTGCTCGAGCTGGGCAAGGCAGAGATCATCGAGCGCGGGCTCGCGCTGGGTGTGGACTTCGGCCTCACCCGCACCTGCTACGACCCGGCACCCGGCGGCCGCGCCTGCGGGCACTGCGACGCCTGCCTGCTCCGGCTCGCGGCGTTCGAGAAGCTGGGAATGAAGGATCCGGCGCCGTACCGGTAGAGGACGGGCGGAGACCGGCAGGACGGGCGACTCCGCTTACCTTTCCCTGCATGCCGTACGCGGTGAAGGAGATCTACTACACCCTCCAGGGCGAGGGGGCGCAGACCGGGCGCCCCGCCGTGTTCTGCCGGTTCGCCGGCTGCAACCTCTGGACGGGTCGCGAGGAGGATCGCGCCACCGCAGTCTGCCGTTTCTGTGACACCGACTTCTTTGGCGTCAACGGGGTGGAGGGAGGCAAGTACCCGACCGCCGAGGCACTCGCCGCGAAGGTTGCGGAGGTCTGGGACGGCGGCGACCCCGAGCGCCGGGAAGTCCGCCAGTCGGCGCTGGAAGACGTGCCGGAATTCACCGACCGTCCTGCCCGTCTTCCCGCTTATGTCGTCTGCACCGGCGGCGAGCCGCTGCTCCAGCTCGACGCGACATTGGTCTCGGCGTTCCACGCCACGGGCTTCGAGGTGGCGGTGGAGACCAACGGCACTCAGGAGCCTCCGGCCGGACTGGACTGGATCTGCGTGAGTCCCAAGGCGGAAGCACCACTGGTGCTCCGCCGGGGCGACGAGCTCAAGCTGGTCTTCCCGCAGCAGGGCGCCGAGCCCGGCCGCTTCGCTGCCCTCCCCTTCCGGCATTTCTTCCTGCAGCCGATGGACGGCCCCGCGCGGGCCGAGAACACGCAGCGCGCCGCCGAGTACTGCCTGGCCCACCCGCGGTGGCGGCTGAGCCTCCAGACGCACAAGTTGATCGGGCTTCCCTGACCGTGGAGCGGGCGTGACCTGCCTCGGCTACAGCGACCGCATCCAGCACGCCCTCGCCTTCGCCGCGAAGCACGCGCCGAGCCGCCGGCCCGCAGGACGTGTGGTGCCGCACTCGCCGGACCTCGCCGGCACCGGCGTGGCGCTGATCCTCGCCTCTGAGGGCGCCGACGAGCCCACGCTGATCGCGGCCATCCTCCGTCCCGCGGTGGCGGGCCCGCGGAACCAGCTCGACCGCGTGCCGGACAAATTCGGCCCGGAGGTGGGCTCGCTGCTCAGGACGCTGCATCCGTTGCCGCTCGGCTGGGCGGTGGGCATGGGCGGCCCCGATGCGCGCGACCTCGCGCTCGACCTCGCCCGCGGCGACGATGCCCGCGCGTCACTCGTCGTGCTGGGTGAGGCGGTCCAGAGCTGCGGGGCCTGGGTCACCGCCGCCCGGCGGCTGGGGTCGGAGTATGCCAGTGCCCTCCCGCTCGATCGCGCCGAGGCCGTCGGGTGGCTCGTCGGGCTGGCCCAGGCGCTCGAACGGGGGCCCGCAGCTCATTGCACCGCACTGGTCCGGGACCTGCGTGAGCTCGGGGTGGATCTGGTCCGCAGCCTCCCCCGGAGGGAGGCCTGAGCCGGCCCTGTTTAGTGCCGGAAACCCTTGATATTATTCAGGATGACCCTCCTCCCCTCGGGTCCGGCTCTCTCCACTCTACCCAACGCGTTCGCCGCGGCCTGCAAGCTTTCCCGCAGTGAGGCCGAGCTATTCGAGCGCTGCCGGGACGCCTTGGTGCGCCGGTTCGGCAACCAGCGGATCTGGCTCCGGATCGCCGGCCCCTCCATCAACCTCCCCCGGGTAGGGTCGACGGAGGGGTTCGAGGAGGCCGAGGAGGTGGCCTCGCTGGCCAGCGG
>JBOHSQ010000178.1:0-6838 GCA_050733295.1 Gemmatimonadales bacterium | reverse complement strand
GTGCGGGTATCTCACCCTCGCGAAAGCTCCGGCCGGGTTGCGGTGGATGATCGAGAACGGCCAGGTGGTGCGCGTGGACGCCGACTCCGCCGCCTTGCGCACCGACCGCGGTGCCGGCATCGGGAGGACCGAGGCCGAAGTTCATCGGTTGTATGGCGGCGAGCTGGAGGTCCAGCCTCACAAGTACCTGGAGGGCGGCCGCTACCTGGTTTATCTCTCGTCCCAGAGGGCCGACTCCGGCCTGCGGATTGTCTTCGAGACCGATGGACGCGTCGTCACCCGGTTCCGGGCTGGCGTGCTGCCGGCGGTCGCCTATGTCGAGGGATGCTCCTGAACTTCAGTTCAGGTAATCGACGTAGCTCACCAGCAGGTCACGGAACAGCCGGACCCAGGCCTTGATGTTCTCCTCGCTCACCCCGCCGGTGAAGTCGATGTCCGCCTCGAGAATCGGGTTCCCGTCCCCGTCCACGTAGGCGCGGGAGAATCGGTGCGCCCGGTTCCACTCATTCATCTGCTGCGCGGTCACCTGCTCGTCGGAGAATCCGACGTACAGTTGGGCGTCGGTATTGCCGTTCGCGAGGAACATCACCACCGTGTATCCGCTCAGCTCGAACTTGAGGGCGTGCTGATCCGCCTCCAGAGACTTCGTCTCCTTCACCTCGAAGCCCATCGAGCCCAGGATCTTGGTCATGTCCTTGGGCGAGACCTCGGTGATCGAGGCCTGGGCCCGGAGCCCGGTGGGCGCCAGGACGCAGAATGCAAGGAGAACCGGCAGGACCCGGCGCACGCTCCGGAAGGGAATCGGCAGCTCGCCCATCTTGTTGCGGCCTCACGCGTTGGGGGCAATTCCACAGGCTTGGACGAGCAAGAAGCAGGCCGTCGGCAGTCCCAGGGAGGTACCGGTTGATTCGCCCGATCCTCGCAGACCGAAACCCGTCGAAAAGCGGGAGAGGTGAGAAGGACCCGTTCGTCCCTCTCACCTCTCCTGGCTTGCTCGGTTTCGCCTGGATCTCTATTCGTCCCGGAGGTACGCTCCGGTCTTGACGTCGTAGATTCGCGTGCGGATCACGATGCCGGCGCGCCGGGCGTCGACCACGCGGACGTACACCACCTTCTTGTCCTTGCCCGGACGGTACAGGATCCAGCTGTCGGCCGGGGCATGGCGCTCGATGCCCCTGCACTCCCGCGACGAGGCCTGGTGGCCCGGCGGCTTTCCGGGAATCCATACCTTGCACTGGCCTGCGGACGGGAGATGCCCTGGCGGGATCCCCAGCGTCGCGGCGGTGCTCCGGCGCCCCGAGGTCCCTGAGCTCGGCGTGGCAGAGGGCTCCGGCTCGGCGCCGGCATAGATGGTGGTGCAGGCAGTTGCGCCGAACAATGCGAGGCAAGCCAGCAAGTTGCTCGCTGAACGCACGTTTCCTCCCTGTAGGTGGCCCTTCTGCGGCCCGAAGAGCAGGGATCGTGCCTGCTGGTCCCGCCTCTCACCGAAACCCTGAACCCAGGGCTGCCCCGGATGGCCGCCGAACCCCGGTCTCCCGCTCCTTACTCTCCACTCCCCGCGTCCCCTGCGGGGGGGACCATCCACCCGGCCACCGTCGCCGACGCTCCCCGCTTCGCAGCGTTCGCGGAGCAGATTTTCCGCGAGACGTTCGGCCCCGACAACCGGCCCGACGACATGGACGCGTACGTCGCGGCGAGCTATGGCCCCGGAGTGCAGGCGCGGGAGATCGCCGACCGGAACATCGGAACCCTCCTGGTCGAGGCCGAAGGGGAGCTGGTCGGTTTTGCACAGGTGCGCGCCAGCGCTGTGCCCGCGTGCGTCACCGGTCCGGCACCGGTCGAGCTCTGGCGGTTCTATGTTCACCGCCGCTGGCAGGGCAGCGGTCTGGCGGGCCACCTGATGCGGGCGGTCGAGCGCGAGGCGATTCGCCGCGGGGGCCGCACGCTCTGGCTCGCGGTGTGGGAGCGGAATCCACGCGCGACGTCGTTCTACCTGAAGTGCGGGTTCGAGGACGTGGGCGAGCAGGCCTTCGTGCTGGGCCGGGACCACCAGCGTGACCGGGTGCTTGTCCGGCCCCTTCCGGAACCAGGACGGTCCTGATGGGAAGTCTCCGCCGGACCTTCGTCGCGAGCCTGGTGCTGGTCGTGGTGCTCGTGCTGGTGCTGGTCGTGACGCTCGCCGGCTTCCGGATTGCCGCGAGCCTGAGGGAGAAGGGCTCCCGCACCGAGTCGGCGCCATCCACCGGGCGATTCGTGGATGCGGGGGACGTCGAGGTCTTCGTGCAGGAACTTGGGCCGGTGTCCGGGCCCCCGGTCCTCTTCGTGCACGGAACCGGCGCGTGGAGCGCCATCTGGCGGGAAACGATGGAGGCGCTCGCGGTTGAGGGGTACCGCGCCATCGCGCTCGACCTGCCCCCGTTCGGCTACTCGGAGCGGCCCCGTTCACCCTCCTACGGCGCCCACGCGCAGGGCGAGCGGATCCTGGCGGTGCTCGACGCGCTGGGGATCCGTTCCGCCACCCTGGTCGGCCACTCCTTCGGCGCCCGCCCCACGATGGAGGCGCTGTTCCTCGCTCCGGCGAAGGTCCGGTCTCTTGTCCTGGTGGACGCGGCACTCGGTTTCGACGAGGGTACCGGGGCCGGATCCTCGCCCCACTGGCTGCTCGATGCGGCCCTCGCGGCCCGCCCTGTGCGCGACGTGCTCGTCGCATCCACCATCACCAATCCCCTGCTCTCCCGCCGGATCCTGCAGCGGCTGATCGCGAAGGATGAAGCCGCGACCGCGGAGCGGGTCGCGGTACTCCAGCAGCCGATGGTCCTGAAGGGGACGACCCCGGCGCTGGGCAGCTGGCTGGCGCAGTTCGTCGCGCCCGCGAGGGCCTCGATGGGGAGCGACCGCGAGCGCTACCGTTCGCTTCCCATGCCGGTGATGGTCGTCTGGGGCAGCAGTGACGACATCACCCCGCTCTCGCAGGGACGCGACCTTGCGTCCTTGATCCCCGGGGCCGAACTGGTGGTCCTCGACGGCGTGGGCCACATTCCCGCCATCGAGGACCCCCGGGGCTTCAACCGCGCTCTGCTGGACTTCCTCGCGCGGCAGCGGGCGCGGCCCTAGGCCGGCCTGGCGACCGGCATCTCGCCCGGGTCGAGGGCCGGCGCCCAGCGGTAGACCGTGGCGAGCATGACGGCCGAGAGGAGCACGTGCGGCAGGTTGAGCGCGATGTCGGCCTTCCACGTCAGGTCGTTGAACAGCCCCCACGTCAGGTAGAAGATCGCGTCCAGGGCGTAGTAGAAGCCGAATGCGGTGAGGAAGAGGAGCGAGGCGCGCCGGGACGTCAGGCTCGCCGCGAGGGCGGCGATCGCGGTCACCGCGTGGGTGATGTCGTCGATCAGCGTCAGCCGGAAGAGCCCGAAGAGGAGCCGCTCGTCCTGGCCCGCCGCTGCGCCATGGTGGATCGTGTGGAATCCGGGAATGTAGCCCAGCGCGACGACGATTCCGAACAGCACCGCGAACCCGAATGTCAGCTTCCTGACCATCGGACCTCCCTCTGGGACGTGGCGGGGGACTGGCCGGCTGCGAGGACGGCGTGCTCCAACTTAGGGCGGTGACCCGCTGGCTCAAGGCATTCCTCAAGGCGGGCCTGAAGGCGGCAGCCCTCGTGCTCGCCGCAGTCCTTGCGTTCACCCTCGTGCTGTCGGTGATCGGCACGGTCCGGACAGGGGTGCACCGGCCGGCCGGACCGCCCACGGTGAACGACATCACCCAGCTCAACCCCGTGGCAGTGGAGCGGGTGGCGACGCCCACCTCCACCGAGGAGGTGGTGGCCGCCGTCCGGGGCCACGACGGGCCCATCGCCATCGGCGGCGGGCGCTTCAGCCAGGGCGGCCAGACCGCCACCGACGGCGCGCTCCAGCTCGACCTCCGCCAGATGAACCGGATCCTCGACTTCTCGCCCGGCGCCAGGACCATCACGGTGCAGCCGGGCGTCCGGTGGCGCGACATCCAGGACCGCATCGACTCGGCCGGGCTCGCGGTCAGGATCATGCAGACGTACGCCAACTTCACCGTCGGCGGGTCGCTGTCGGTGAACGCTCACGGCCGCTACGTCGGCCAGGGGCCGCTCATCCTCTCGGTGCGCAAGATCGAGCTGGTGCTCGCCGACGGCTCCGTGGTGGTGGCGAGCCCCACGCGGAATGCGGACGTCTTCTACGGCGCCATCGGCGGTTACGGCGGGCTCGGCGTCATCACCCGGGCCACCCTCGACCTGGCGGACAACACCCGGCTCCGGCGCATGGACGAGACCATGCCCGTGGCCACCTACCGGGAGTGGTTCTTCCGCACCATTCGCGACTCGGCTTCGGTGGTCTTCCACAACGGCGACCTCTATCCCGACGCCTACCAGACGGTCCACGCGGTTTCCTTCGTCGGGACGGACGATTCCGTCACCGTGCCCATGCGGCTCATTCCCCGGGACCGGTCCTATCGAGTCAACCGCTTCGCCTACTGGGTGATCAGCGAGTGGCCGTTCGGCAATGCGATCCGCCGCCGCATCATCGACCCGCTGGTGTACCGCGGGTCGCCGGTGGTGTGGCGGAATTACGAGGCGAGTTACGACGTAGCCGAGCTCGAGCCCCGATCGCGCGACCGCTCCACCTACGTCCTGCAGGAGTACTTCGTGCCGGTGGAGCGGTTCGACGAGTTCGTGCCCAGGATGGGCGCCGTGCTCCGCCGCCACGACGTGAACGCCGTCAACGTCTCCATCCGCCACGCCAAGGCCGATCCCGGCTCGCTGCTGGCCTGGGCACGGTCGGAAGTCTTCGCCTTCGTGCTGTACTACAAGCAGGAGACCCACGTCCGGGAGCGCGAGCGCGTCGCGAGCTGGACCCGCGAGCTGATCGACTCCGTCCTCGGCGTGGGAGGGGCGTACTACCTGCCCTACCAGCCCCACGCCACCGAGGAGCAGTTCCTTCGGGCCTACCCCCGCGCGCCCGAGTTCTTCGCGCTCAAGCGTCGGCTCGACCCCCACAACAAGTTCCGCAACCGCCTCTGGGACCGGTACTACCTGCCCCCGGGATCGCACCGGCCGGAGCTCTCCGACGCGGCCCGGGCGCGCCTCGCCGCCGACACCGTCTACGCTCGCGACGAGGGGCAGACGTTCCTGACCCATCCCGAGTGGTACATCGTCTATTCCTCCGACGAGTACGCCGCCTGGCTGCGGGACCGCCATCCCACCTCGTTCCCCTACCTCCGCGCCATCGGCCAGTACTGGACCACGTATCTCGAGGCCCGTCGGCTCACCGGGAAGGACTACCCGTTCAACTGGCCGTATCACGTGATGCTCTGGGTGATCGGCACCAGCTATTCGGCGGAGCTCGCGCTCAAGGGCGCCTATGAGAACACCTTGGGGCGGCTGAGCGGTGCCATCGCCGGCTGGCGGCTGTCCGACGAGGACCACTTCGCACACGTTGTCGCGGACGACTACGGGCGGTTCATCCACGTGCGGCCGTGGTACGAGTATCCCTTCGGGTCCCGGCTCGCGGAGCTGTGGACCTCGGTACCGCCCTGGGGGCGCGATCCGGTGCGGAAGTGGGAGCGCCGGTTCTTCCTCACCGCCGAGTTCGGCGTGAAGGCGGTCTACGCCAACCTGATCGAGTTCGCCACCCGGAGCGCGTACGGCACGGCGGCCGACCGGGTCCGCATGGTCGTGCGGGGGTGGAACGACGGCGTCGCGGCTGCAGATACGGTCCTCGAGCCGGTCGGGCGGCCGGACTCCGCGCACACCCTGGTGGCGGCGCCGCGCTACGATGCTTTCCGGGATGCCATGCGGGGACTCGCGCGGGATCCGCGCGGGGTGGAAATCGTCGAGATCGCGGGGAACGACGAGATCTTCCTCACCGGGACCGCCCCGACGGGATGGAAGTGGGCCGGCCGCCAGGGCTCGGTGCCCTACACCTTGCCGCTCCCCACCGATTCCACCCGGATCCGCGTCACGATGCGCCTCCCGGTGTCACGACTCCTGCCCACGCTGGCCGAGCTGGACCGCGCCGGCCAGCTCCAGGTGGACCACGTCTACGACTATTGATCTGAGGCGAGGGACCCGGCGGGGCTGGGGGCTTCAACCCTTCCTGGCGGGGCGGCATCCGACCGGCATAACCGACCACGGACCCGGCGATGCGGCCCACCCAGCCCCTGTTCATCCTGGTCTCCCTGCTGGCCGCGGCTTCCCCCGCGCCGGCGCAGTCGCGGCCCGATCTGTTCGACTGCGAGAACTGCGAGGCGATCCACGAACACTCGTTCGAGGGCCTTCCCTCCTCGACCGTCATCCCGCCGCCCGGCGAACCCGGCGAGCGACTCGTCCTCGTGGGACGCGTGCTCCAGGCTGATGGAACCAGTCCAGCCCCCGGGGTGATCGTCCTCGCGTATCACGCCAACGCGGCCGGGGCGTACCCCAAGCGGGGCGACGAGCGCGGGTGGGGCCGCTGGCAAGGCTATCTGCGCGGCTGGGTGAAGACCGACGCGGAGGGACGGTACCGCTTCGAGACCGTTCGTCCCGGCCCCTATCCGGGACGGTCCGAGCCGGCGCACATCCACATGATCGTGAAGGAGCCGGACCGCCGCGAGTACTGGATCGACGACGTGGTGTTCGAGGACGATCCGCGGGTGACGGCGGCGTATCGCGCCCGGGTCGGGAGCCGGGGCGGCCCCGGCATCGTGCGACCGACCGGCGACGCGAGCGGGGTCTGGCATGCCACCCGCGACATCGTGCTCGAGCGGTGACGCCCGTGACCCGGCTGGTCGTCCTGGTGCTGGTGGGTCTCGTGGCCGCGCGGGGCAGCGC
>JBOHSQ010000177.1:0-12925 GCA_050733295.1 Gemmatimonadales bacterium | reverse complement strand
GCCCGGAGGCGCGCCACCCGCTGGTCCAGCTGGCGCAGCTCGGCCTCGCACTCGGCGCACTCGTCGAGGTGCTCGCGCATGGCGGCGGTACCGGGTTCGGTGCCGGGCTCGCGCAGCGCAAGAAGTTGTTCGATGGAAAGATGGTTCGACATCAAGCCGTCACCTCCTCGCCCAGCCAGCGGCGGAGCCGGACGTGCGCCCGCGCCAGCTGCGACTTGGAGAAACTCGTGGTCTTGCCCATGAGGGCCGCGATCTCGTCGTGGGTGTAGCCTTCCACGTCGTGCAGCCACACCACCGCGCGTGCCGTGTCGGACAGGCGCTCGAGAGCGGCCTCGAGGTCCATCCGGAGGCCCACGTCCTCCCGGCGGACCGGGTGGATGTCATCGTGGAGCTCGTCGGTGTCCCGGTACTTGTTCCGTCGGAGGCGCATCAGCGCCTTGTTGGCGGCGATGGTCCGGATCCATCCCCAGAGGCTGCCCTCGGACCGGAACGTCCGGATGCTGCGGCACACCTCGAAGAAGGTTTCCTGGAGCACGTCCTCGGCGTCCTCGACCGTTCGGCAGATCCGGCGCGCGAGGTTGTAGACCGGTGGCCCGAAGGCGCGGAAAATGACCTCGAGCGCCGCGACGTCGCCGGCGCGTGCCCGCGCCACGACCGACTCGGCGTCAGCCAGCAGGAATGAGTCCACGGCCAGGGCCCGGTTCATCGTCCCTCTAATGATGCCGAAGTCCCCGGATCCGTTGCACCCCGGGCCCGTCCCGCCCGTCTCTGCCCGTCCGGCCCGTCCTGCCTGCCCGCCTATCTTCCCCGGATGCCCGCCCCCACCTCTGCTCCTGATCTCGCCACCCTGCGCCACCACCTCCAGGACGAGGCCGACGCCGCTTTCCTGTACCGGGAGATGGCCCGGGCAGAGCCGGATTCCCGCCGAGCCGACATCTACCGGCGGCTCGCGGCGGTCGAGGATCGCCATGTGGGACTCTGGCGGGAGCACCTGGCCGGGATGGGGCATGATGGCCCCATCCCGGGTCCCACCCGAAAGGCGCGGTTCATGGCCTGGCTGGCTCGCAGGTCGGGGGGCCGGCTCCTCCTGCCGATGCTGCTCCAGGAGGAGGGCCGCGAGGTGAGGGCCTATCTCGGCCTCTCGCAGGAAGCCGCCCAGCCGGCCACCCGGGACACCGCCTTGCTCCTGGCGCGCGAGTCCAAGGCCCACGCCGAGGAGCTGGGCCTCCTGGCCGGGGCCTCGGGCGAGCCCTGGCACCGAACCGGCGCCGGCGGAGTGCTCCGGAACGTGGTGTACGGCTTCAATGACGGCCTCACCGCCAACTTCGGCCTGGTCGCCGGCATGATCGGCGCCCAGGGCGGCGGGGTCGATGTCGGCCAGCATGCCATGCTGGTGGCGGGCCTGGCGGGCGTGGTGGCGGATGCGCTCTCGATGGGGGCCTCGGGTTACCTGGCCGCCAAGAGTGAGCGCGAGGTACACGAGCACGAGATCGCGCTCGAGCGGGAGGAGATGCGGCTCATGCCCGACGTGGAGCGGGAGGAGCTGGCGCTGCTCTACGAGGCCAAGGGGATCCCGGCGGCGGAGGCGGCCGCGATCGCCGGGCGGGTCATGGCGGATCCCGAGCGCGCGCTGGAGGAGAAGGTGCGCGAGGAGCTCAAGATCGGCGAGGCGACGTCGAGTCCGATGCGCGAGGCCTGGCTCACC
The DNA here is from genome assembly GCA_050733295.1 of Gemmatimonadales bacterium. GTDB lineage: Bacteria > Gemmatimonadota > Gemmatimonadetes > Gemmatimonadales > GWC2-71-9 > JAICEH01. The sequence goes on along the minus strand of JBOHSQ010000177.1, from coordinate 11,220 downwards.
GGCACCGCGACCGCGATCGGCGCGCTGATCCCGGTATTCCCCTTCCTGGTGCTTCCCGGACGCGCGGCCATCTGGGCTTCGTTCGCGATCGCGATGGTTTCGCACTTCGGCGTCGGGGCCGCGCGCAGCGCGTTCACGGGGCGCGGCGCCTGGCGGAGCGGCCTCGACATGTTCGTGGTCGGCCTCGGCGTGGCGGCGGTGGGCTACCTCGTCGGCGAGTGGGTGGTCCGCCTCCTCTGAGGCCTCAGCCCACTACCAGGTTCACCAGCCTCCCCGGCACGTAGATCCGCTTCCGGATCTCCTTCCCGTCCACGTAGCGCCGGGCGGTCTCGTCGGCCTCGGCCGCCGCGAGCACCGCCGATTCCTCCGCCATCCGCGCCACCACCACCTTGCTGCGCGTCCGGCCGTTCACCTGCACCACGATTTCCACCCGGTCCTCCACCGTGAGCGCCGGGTCCCACTCGGGCCACCGGGCCTCGAAGATGCTGGTCGGGCTGCCCAGCCGCTCCCAGCATTCCTCGGCGAAGTGCGGGGCGAATGGGGCCAGCATCACCAGGAGCTCCTTCACCACCCCGCGGTCGCTGCAGTTGGACTCGCGCAGCGCGTTGAGCAGCTCCATCATCGCCGCGATGGCGGTGTTGTAGCTCAACGCCTCCATCGCCTCGGTGACCTTCTTCTTGGTCTGGTGCCACTTGATGACCACCGAGTAGTGCAGCTCGCTCCCCACCAGGGTGGTCCGCTCACACTGGTCCACCAGCTGCCAGACCTTGTCGAGGAACCGGCGCGGCCCGCTGATGCCCTCGTCGCGGAAGTCACCGCCCTCCTGGAACGGGCCCAGGAACATCAGGTAGAGCCGGAAGGTGTCGGCGCCCCACTTGGCGATGTAGTCGTCCGGCACCACCACGTTCCCCTTCGACTTCGACATCTTGGCGCCGTTCTTCACGATCAGCCCGTGGGCCCGGAACCGGCGGAACGGTTCCTCGAAGGCGACCGCGCCCTGGTCGTGGAGCACCATGGCGATGAAGCGGCTGTAGAGCAGGTGCAGCACCGCGTGCTCGTTGCCGCCGATGTACATCGACACCGGGCACCAGCGCGCCGTGCGCCCCGGGTCGAAGGCCACGTCGTCCCGGCCCGTGCTGGTGTAGCGCAGGTAGTACCAGGCGGAATCGAGGAACGTGTCGGAGACGTCGGTCTCGCGCCGGGCCCGGCCCCCGCACCGGGGGCAGGTGGTGAAGTACCACTCCTGGTTCCGGGCGAGCGGGGAGATCCCGCTGTCGTCGGGGCGGAAGTCCGCGAGCGGCGGGAGCAGCACGGGGAGCTGGTCCTCGGGCACCGGCACCGTGCCGCACGCATCGCAATAGAGCATCGGGATGGGTGGGCCCCAGTACCGCTGCCGCGAGATGGTCCAGTCGTACAGCCGGTACTGCACGCGCGGGGCGGCGAATCCCTTCTCCGCCAGCGCGGTGACGAGTGCGCGCTTGGCCTCGGTGACGGACAGCCCGTCGAAGCGGCCCGAGTTGACCAGCCGGCCGCCCTCATTGTCCGGCCAGGGCGCCTCGAGCGGCGTGCTCCCATCCTCGCCCTCCGCGGCGACCACGCGCACGATGGGCAGGCCGAACTTCTGCGCGAACTCGAAATCGCGCTCGTCATGGCCCGGCACGGCCATGATGGCGCCGGTCCCGTACTCCATCAGGACGTAGTCGGCGATCCAGACGGGGATCTCGCCCACCGTGGCCGGGTTGATGGCGAACCCGCCGGTGAAGACGCCGGTCTTCTCCTTGTCGGCCACCTTGCGCGACACCAGGTCCTGCTTCGCGGCGGCGGCCCGGTATCGCTCGACCTCCGCCCTCCGGTCCGGCGTCGTCAGCCGGTCGACGAGCGGGTGCTCGGGGGCGAGCACCATGAATGTCGCGCCGAAAACCGTGTCGGCCCGTGTCGTGAAAACCTTGATCCGGTCATCACTGCCCGCCTGCCCGCCTGCCCGCCCGTCCGCCAGCGCGAACTCCAGCTCCGCGCCCTCCGACCGCCCGATCCAATTGCGCTGTGCCGCCGTCGTGCTCTCCGACCAGTCCATCTTCGAGCGGTCATCGAGGTTGGCCAGCAGCTGCTCGGCGTAGTCGGTGATGCGGAAGAACCACTGGTCCAGCTGCCGCTGTTCGACGGCGGTCCCGCAGCGCTCGCAATGACCGTTCTCGACCTGTTCATTGGCCAGCACGGTCTTGTCGAACGGGCACCAGTTGACGGCCGCCTTCTTCTTGTAGGCCTTCCCCGCCTTGTAAAGCTGAAGGAAGATCCACTGGGTCCACTTGTAGTAGTCGGGGTCCGTGGTGGACAGGGCGTGGTCCCAGGAGAACATCCCGCCGATGCGGACCAGCTGGCGGCGAAAGTTCTCGATGTTCCGCGGAATGAGCTCGGCCGGGTGCACCCCGACCTTGATCGCAAAGTTCTCGCTGTGGATCCCGAAGGCGTCGAACCCGATCGGCTCGAACACGTTCCAGCCCTGGAGCCGCTGGAACCGCCCGTAGACATCGGCGCCGGTGAAGGCGAACATGTTGCCGACGTGGAGCCCTTCCGCCGAGGGGTAGGGAAACATCATGAGGTTGTAGAACGGCCGGGCCGCGCGGTCGAGATCCGGCTCGTTGGTCCCGCGCTCGGCCCAGCGGGCCTGCCACTTCGCCTCGGTGGACTGCGGATCGTAGTGCGTGTCGCTCATGCTCGGGCGGCTCCGGCGGTTGGGCGTGCGAGCCGGGAAATCTAGCGCCCGGCCGCCCTGGAGGCACCGCGCGGCGCGGCCGCCGCTTGCCCGGTCCACCCCGCCGCCAATAACCTTCCCGGCGTTCCCATCCCAATCCTTTCCGGGGGACTGATGCCCCGCTGGTTCGCCGGCGTCCCGTCGATCGTGCTCGTACGCGTGCTGGCCGGCTTCTGGCTGGCCGGCGTCCTGGGCACCGGCGTGGCGCTCTGGCTGCTCCACCGCTTCACCGGCCTCGGCCCGGCGCCCCGGCAGCTCGGTGCCACCGTGGCCGCGGTCGCCGTCATGCTGCTCCTCATGGGTGGGCTCATCGCCTTCTGGCTCGAGCGCCGGGTCTTCCGCCAGCTGGGGGCAGCCCAGCATGTGGCCGCCGCGGTGGCGTCCGGCAATCTCGTGGTCGAGGTGGAGGGCCTGTCCGAGCGCGACCCGCTCACCAGCGGGATTTCCCGGATGGTCACGAACCTCCGGGAACTGGTGAGCGCCATCCGGAACGCGTCCGCCGAGGCCGCGGCCATGGCCCAGCAGATCTCCGCCTCCACCGAGGCGATGTCGGTCTCGACCCAGGAGGTGGCGGGCACCACCGGAGACCTCACCGAACGGGCCGCCCGCCAGGCCCAGACGGTTCGCGCCGCAGCCGACGACGCCAGCCGGATTCTCGCCATCGCCGAGGCGCTGGCCACCGGGGCCGTCGAGGCCGCGGAGCGGAATGCGGCCCTCGCCCGCCTGGCGCGGTCCCACCGGGAGCGGCTCGATGCCAGCACCGCCGAGCTCGAACGCCTCGCCGGCGAGGCGGAGCGCGCGGCGGCGGACGCCGAGGCGCTGGCGGAGTCCTCTGCCCAGATCGAGGCCTTCATCGCCCAGACCAAGGCGATCGCCAAGCAGACCCACATGCTGGCGCTCAACGCCGCCATCGAGGCGTCACGCGGAGACGCACAGGGTGCGGGACGCGGGTTCGGCGTGGTGGCCGAAGAGGTGCGGAAGCTCGCGGGCCAGGCGCAGCGCGCCGCCTCCACGACCAGCGCCACAGTGGAGCAGGTGGTGGAGCGGGTGCGCACCGCGCGGGAGCGCCTCCTGCGGCTCAGCCAGGGCGGGCTCACCGCGCGCGACGCAGCCCGGTCGGCAGCCGATGGGCTGGCCCACATCGCGAGCGACGCCGAGGCCACCGACGCGTGGACCCGGCGGATCTCGCAGTCCGCGGATGATGTCCGCGGGCTGGTGGGCGGGATCGTCGACCGGATGCGTGACGTCTCCGGAGGCACGGAAGAGTACGCCGCCTCGGCGGAACAGATCGCCGCGGCGGCGCAGGAACTTTCGGCCTCGACCGAGGAGATCGCCGCCTCCGCGCATCACCTCGCGGAGGCGGCGGAACGCCTCACCGGCGCCGTGGGCGGCTTCCGGGTCTGATCAGGGACTGCGCGGGGGCGGCTCGGCCGACACCGTGACGCTGACGACCCGGCCGGTGAAGCGGTTGGCGCCCCCGCGATAATCGCTCGAAACCGCCGTCTCGTTGTCCATCCCCACGTCCACCCCCTCCTCGGACAGGAAGAACGGCATGGTGCGCTCGATCCGCGCCTCGCCGGACGCCTTCCCGTTCACGGCGAGCTGGCTCGTTCCTCCAGAGCCGGGCGGGCCGCCGTCGTAGGTGAAGGTGTACTCGATCGTGTGCTGGCCGGGCCCCAGCGCGGAGGGGGCGGCCACGTTCGTCAGGCGCAGCCCTCCGTAGTTGTAGGTCTGCATCGGGCGGCCGTTCCTCAGGTAGAGTGCCCACCCGCCGAACCGCCCGCCCTGGGCGATGACCACGCCGTTCGCACCGCCGGCGGGAACCTCGATCTCCGCCTTCACGGTGTAGCTCCGGCCCATGGTGTTGATGAAGGCGTGGGGAGCGATGCCCGTCATTCCCTCGTAGACCGTCATCGAGGTGCGCTTGCCCAAGAGGTCGGGTCGGCCCGCGATCGAGGGGTCGAACCGCTCAGTCCGCCGATCGTCCAGCGGGAGCACGTTGTTGCGCGCTGCCTCCCGCAGGAAGAGCTCCTGGAGCTCGCGCAGTTTGGCGGGGTTCGAGGCGGCCAGGTCGTTCGCCTGGCTGAAATCCTCGGCCACATGGTACAGCTCCCAGCGGTCCTCGGCGAAGGGGGGATTCTGCATCATCAGCCACGGGAGGCTGTGGCGGGTGGCCGCCACCCAGCCCTCGTGGTAAATCGCGCGGTTGCCGAACATCTCGAAGTACTGCGTGGTGCGGCGGTCGGCGGCAGCTGCGTCCGCCAGGGTGTAGAGCATCGAGACGCCGTCCATGGGGCGCTGCACCGTGCCATTGACGCTCGTGGGCTGGGGCAGGCCCGCCGCCTCGAGGACGGTGGGCGCGATATCTATCACGTGATGGAACTGGGCGCGCACCCCGCCCCGCCCGTCGCGGATACGCGACGGCCAGTGGACGACCATGCCGTTCCGGGTCCCGCCGAAGTGCGAGGCCACCTGCTTGGTCCACTGGAACGGGGTGTTCCCGGCGTGGGCCCAGCCGATGGAGAAATGCGGGAAGGTGTTCGGGCCGCCCCATTCCTCGAGGTGGCCGAGCTGCGAGGACACGTCGCTCACGATACCGTTGAGCGCCAGTGTCTCGTTGTACGTCCCGTCCGGCCCCCCTTCCGCGCTCGAGCCGTTGTCGCCCACGATGTAGCAGATCAGGGTGTTCTCCAGCACGCCCATCTCCGCGAGCGCGTCCACCAGCCGGCCGACCTCGTGGTCGGTGTGCTCGGCGAACCCGGCGAAGACTTCCATCTGGCGGGCGAAGAGCCGCTTCCGGTCGGGCGACAGGGTGTCCCAGGCGGCGATCTCCGGCGGCCGCGCCGTGAGCTGCGTCCCCGGCGGCACCACCCCCGCCTCGATCTGCCGCTGCAGCGTCGCGGCGCGCAGGCTGTCCCACCCGGCGTCGAACCGCCCGCGGTAGCGGTCGGCCCATTCTCGCGGCACGTGGTGCGGGGCGTGGGTGGCGCCCGTCGCGAAATACACGAAGAACGGGCGCTCCGGCGTCAGCGAGTGCTGCGTCCGCATCCAGGCGACGGCCTGGTTCGTCATGTCGGTGGTGAAGTGGTAGGCCGGATCGTGCGGCGGCTCGACCCGAGCCGTACCGTCGAGGATGGTCGGGGCCCACTGGTTGGTCTCCCCGCCGATGAAGCCGTAGAACTTGTCGAACCCTGAATGCGTCGGCCAACGGTCGAACGGGCCAGACACCGAGGTCTCCCACGGCGGGGTCTCGTGGTACTTCCCGAATGCTGCGGTGCTGTAGCCGTTGAGCCGGAGCATCTCGGCCAGTGGGGCCACGCTGTTGGGCCGTACCCCAGTGTTCCCCGGGAAGGCGGTCGCCAGCTCCATGATGGCGCCGGTGTTGGTCGCGTGATGGTTCCGCCCGGTCAGCAGGGCCATCCGGGTCGGGGAGCACAGCGCCGTGGTATGGAACCGGTTGTACCGCAGACCTTCCCGTGCCAGGCGGTCGAGGGTGGGCATGGAGATCGGGCCGCCGAAGGCGCTCGAATGCCCGAAGCCGATGTCGTCGAGCAACACGATCACCACGTTGGGCGCGCCGCGTGGCGCGGTGACCTCGAATCGCGGTGGCGGCGTGACGTTCCTGGCGTCGATCTCGGTGATCGGGTCGCGATACGGCTCCGCGACGGGGAGGATGGTGCGGTCCGGCTCCCCGGGACTGGTGGAGGAATCGGTTCGGGGCGCCTCGCGGCAGCCCCAGAGCGCAAGCCCGGCGGCGAGTGCCGCGCTGAGTGTGGACCGTGGCGTACGGGACTGCATCCAGTTCTCCGAGCTCGGGGGGATTCGGGATCGAGGCGAGAGAGATAGCGTGCAGCGCGCCTGCGCCTCGCGCAAGGATCGACGGCGGGGGGACGCTTCACCGGACGCCGTGGGCACTTCCGGACCTGACCTGCCGGTGAACGCGAAGGGCCCCGGCATCCGCCGGGGCCCTCCGGATCCCGCGACCGACCCTATCATGGTGGGTCGCGCACGGGGGAATCACCTCCACCTCCGGGAGGAGCCGTCCGATGGCTCGCCTTGGAGGACGTGGAGTGATTCCCGGTCCAGCCCCTACTCCCGGAAGTCCACCGACACGGGCCGCCCGGTCCGGCGCGATCGCTCGACCGCGACGGCGAGTGCCGCTTCATTGCCGCCCGTGGCCGCCGCGTTCACCACCTCGCCGGTGGGTGCAGGGACCATCGCCCCGCTCGCAGCGGCACAGGTGACCCGAATGTCCATCGGCGTGTAGATGCCGAGCGTGAGCAGGCTGACGAGTTGATTGACGAAGCTCAACTGCGTCTCGACGCGGGCCACGCCGGAGGGGCACTGGGCGGCCGTCTCGACGGTGCTCGGAGGCACCAGGCCAAATATCCACGAACTCGCCCACTGTTTCTCGACCGTCGTCGGCGACGGCGTCTTCCCCGTGTCGATGGTGGCGTGATAGCACGCGCCGAGCAACACAGTCAGGGCGATGACGGTGAATCGCGGAGCACGCATGGATACCTCCCACTGAAAGGGGCCTGCCGCACGTGGGTGGAGCCACTGAACGATGTGGCGCCGTCGGGATGCCGTCCGGACCGCGCCAAGGACGAGGCACCGGGGCGAGCGCCGGGGCAGTTCGTTCATCTCACCGTGAACCCGCGGGAGCGATCACCCGCCGAACGGGATTCGCACTCCGCCCCTCAGAGTGAAGTGGTTGTTGATGTTCGAGTTGCTCTCCACGCCCCCGCCGAGGTCCGCGTCCAGCTCGCCGGAGAAGAGAATGTCCTCGAACTCGACGACGAGCTGCATCATCTCCGAGAGCGGGCGACGCAGGCCGATCGCCAGTGAGATGCCGAAGTCGTCGGCGCCGTCCACGTCCTCGTATCCGTCGCCGCCCCGCATGAGGTACGCGAGGCCGGCGGCCCCGTAGAACTTGTTCTGGGCCTCCGGACCCGAGAACATGTACCGGACCCGGCCGTTCAGCGTTATCACCGAGCTGCTCTCATCGCCGACGTCCGTGCAACCCGGCGCGCAGAATTCGGCCTCGACGTCCGAGCTGAGGTAACCCAGGCCGAAGTCGAACCCGATCTTGCCGGCGCCATCGTGGCCAATGAAGGCGCCGAATGCGAAACCGCTCCCCTGCGAGATCTTCAGTTCCTCATCCGCATCGCTGAAGTTCCCGACGTCGCCGCTCGGGAACGAGTAGCCGAGCCAGGGGGTGATGCTCCAACCCTGCGCCTGCGCGGGCGCGGCTTGGAGGCCCAGGACGAACACGATGGCTGCGAATACTCCCGCTCCGCGTCTCACGAACTTCCTCCTTGGCGATGGGTGGTCAGGGAACCCGAAACCCAGGCCAGCCGTGAGCGTCTTGCCGGATCGAGACACCATGATGCACTCCTCCCCTGAATGGTGGCTTGCCTCGCTCCTGTTTCGCTTAGATGGTACGCGAAGTGCAGGGGCGCATCCCGTGCCCCTGCCGATGCTTACGTCCGCGGACCCAAGATAGGTAGTTCTCGCGATTTGGTCGAGAGTCCGGGACCCCGAAAAGCCGAATGGGCGACTCGCATTTCGGCGAGACGCCCACTCGACTAAAGCGGACTGCGGCTGGTCGGCTTAGAACCCGAAGTTCAGGCCCGCCGACAGCATCAGGTCGTTCTGCAGCTTGGACTCGGTCGCCTCGGTGTCGTTGTGGACTTCGCCGCTGTAGATGAAGTCTTCCACGTCCACCCGGATCGACATCATCGGCGAGAACGAGAACTTGGCCCCCAGCCCGATGGTGCCGCCGAAGTCGTCGATGCCCTCGATGCCGGAATCCTCGAGGCCATCCCACGCGTCGCCGCCGCGCATCACGTAGGCCAGGCCGGCGCCCGCGTGCAGCGTGCCGGAGGGGCCGAGGCCGCCCAGGCGGTACAGCGCCCGGCCGCTCAGCACCATCAGGTCGCCGTCGAGTTCGGCCCCGCCCGACTCGAGCCCGGCGCTGGAGTAGGCCAGCGAAGCCTCGAAGCCCAGGGGACCCGGGGTCTGCAGCCCGAGACGGCCACCGAACACCATGGCACTCTGGGTGCTGAATTCGGTCCCACCATCCTGCAGCAGCGTCCCGAGGGGGGCGTAGTAGCCCACGAACGGGGTCACGGAAACCTGCGCCTCTGAGGCCTTCGGGGCCGCCACGAGGGCGAGCGCGCCGAGGGCGGCAAGGCTGAGCACACGCTTGGCCATACGGGAATGCTCCTGTGTCCTGGTTGGGAGAGCCTGGCGGCCTGCAGGCGTGCCGGCCGCGGCCGGGTCAGTCATGGGCAAGGGGTATGCCTCGGGGCGCCAATGACATCCATAAAACATTGCAGTGGAATGACTTACCTAGCTCGGCGAACCCCCGGAAATGACCGGTTTCCGGCCGCCTGGGGGGCCCCCTGCATTGCAAATCGCGGTCGGGACACTGGTTCGGCGCTGTTCCATGACGAGACACCCGGAAACGCCCCGTTTCGGCCCCGCCCCACGTTGACAGTGATCCCGGGCGGGACGAGAATGCGGCGACCCCCGCCCCCACTCGGAGCGAATCCGTGGCCGACTCGTATTCCCGTCGCGCGTTCATCGGCGTGACCGGTGCCGCGCTGGCCGGCGCCTCCCTGCCCCGGCCCGCGAGCGCCATCATCGGCGCCCCGGCAATCATCCTCCGCCCGCCGGCCCAGCCCGTCGCGATCAGCTCATCCAACAGCCTCGCACCGGTGACGCGCGCGGCCGAGCTCATGCTCCAGGGAGGAGACACCCTCGATGCCGCCGTCGAAGGTGTGAAGATCCAGGAGCTCGACCCGAAGGACGACTCCGTTGGCTACGGCGGCCTGCCCAACGAGGAGGGGGTGGTGCAGCTCGACGCTTCGTGCATGCACGGCCCGACGAAGCGTGCCGGGGCCGTCGCCGCGCTCGAGGGCATCAAGACTCCGAGCGAGGTGGCCAAGCTGGTGCTCAAGTACACCAACCACATCCTCCTGGTCGGCGAGGGTGCGAAGCGGTTCGCCCGGTCCTATGGCTTCAAGGAGGAGGACCTGCTCACGCCGGAGTCGCGGCAGAAGTGGCTGACCTGGCGTGCCAACCGCGGCCCCAGGGACGACTGGCTCGACGTGCCCGACAAGGAGCCGATGGTGGCGCGCCCCACCGGGACCATCAACCTCAACGCCGTCAATGCGAAGGGCGAGATCTCCTCGGTGACCACGACGAGCGGGCTGGCCTGGAAGATCCCCGGCCGGGTGGGCGATTCGCCGATCGTGGGCGCGGGACAGTATTGCGACAACGAGGTCGGCGCCGCGGGATCCACCGGCCGCGGCGAGTCGAACATCATGGTCTGCGGCGGGTTCCTGACCGTGGAGCACATGCGGCGCGGCATGGCACCGACGGATGCGTGCCTCGAGACCCTCCGCCGCGTCGTGGCGATGACGCCGCCTCGCCTCCTGGGCCAGGACGGCCGCCCAACCTTCGGCCTCACCTACTACGCCGTGAACAAGAAGGGCGAGTACGGCTCCGCGTCGATCACCCCCGGCCGCTACGCCCTGCACGACGGCCGGTCGGCGCAGTACCGCGACAGCGCATACCTGCACCCGCGCACCTGATGCAGGTCGCCTCCGCCCCGGTGCTCCGGTCGGCCGGGGCGGCGCTCGCCCTCACCCTCCACGCCGGCGCCGGGCTGCTGGCACAGTCCGACGCGACGCTGGTCCACCACCATCCGATCGTGGTCCAGGTCGCGAACGAGTTTCCCGTCCTCGGCTGGCGCCTGCATGCCCAGCGGCGATCCGACTACGGCGACCGGGTGACCACCGCGCGCGAAGTGGTGCTCGAGGCCGGATTCGGCTTCCAGGGGAGCCGCTTCGCCCGCTTCACCGCCTGGGCCCCGCGGCTGGCCGACGGCTGGCGCGCCCGGGCCCGGCTCGAGGCGGAGCGTGCGGCGCGATTCGGGTTCTTCGGGCTGGGCAACGACACGGAGAAGGACGAGGACCTCACCGCCGGCGACGCCGGGAACTATTACCGGGTCCGCCGGGTGCGATATGGCGGCACCATCGAGGTCACCCGACACCTGGTGGGTGCGCTCCACGCCGCAGGTGCATTGGGTGTCCTGCGCGCGGAGTACGAACCGTTGCCCGGGCCCGACCTGTTCGACCAGACCTTTCCCGGTGGCAGCGAGGAGACGGACGCCACCGGCCGCGTGACCCTGGTCTACGATACGCGGGATCGCGAGTACGACACCGCACGCCGCGGGCTGCTGCTCGGGACGGGCGTGCTTGGCGGCAGCGGAGGCGACGGATACACCCGGGTGCACGCCGTGGCCCGCGGTTACCTCACCGTGGTCCCGCGGGTGGCGGCGACGGCGCGGGTGGGCGGCGCCGGTGCCACCGAGGGCGTGCCGCTCGATGCGCGCGCCTCGCTCACGGCCTGGGAGGACGAATTGACCGTCCTCGGCGGGCGGCGCTCGTTCCGCGGAG